>JANMSA010000832.1:0-3586 GCA_031388865.1 Acidobacteriota bacterium
GTGTCGACTTCGACCTCGCGCTGGTTGACGATCGACTTCTTGTCGCGGTGCAGGAACTCGATAGGATCCTCCACCGTCATGATGTGCTCGGTGCGGTGCGCGTTGATGTAGTCGATCATCGCAGCCAGCGTGGTCGACTTGCCGGAGCCGGTAGTCCCGGTGCAGAGGATCAGGCCGCGGCGCTCTTCTGCAATCTTCTCCAGCACGGTCGGCAGCATCAGCTCGCGGATCGACAGGATCTTCACAGGAATGACGCGCAGAACCATCCCCACGGTGCCGCGCTGCTGAAAGATGTTGCAGCGGAAGCGACCCAGACCCGGGACGGAGTAGGCAATATCGATCTCGTAGTTGTTCTTGAACTTCTCTTTCTGACGCGAAGACATGATGGAAAAGGCCATGGCGATGGTGTCTTCCTGCATCAGGCGCTTGAGCTCGACGAGGGGGACCAAGTCCCCGTCCACCCGGATCACAGGATGCGAGCCGACCTTGATGTGCAGGTCCGAGGCCCGGCGCTCCGCGGCGATTTTCAGCAGGTCATTGATGTGCAAGGGTCACCTCGGCAGTCGGCAAAGCACGATCTTACCGGAAGTAGGATGCATCGACGTACTTCGCTTCGAACGTGCGCGCCGTCACGCCGACGTTCGCATTCAGCAACAAGTTGACGAGCCCGTCGAGGTCGAAAATCCACTTCGCGAGCGTTCCCAGATGCTGCTCGATGCCTTCCGGCCGGTCTCCAATGACGGCGATCGCGGCCTGGGAGGCGTTCGTCTCCTTCAGGGAATCGAAGAGCGTCTTTGCGTCCGCGCCCTCAAACGGTCCCCGGTGCACACGCACCAGGATGGTCGGCAATCCGTCCACGCGAGGCCGCGCGACCACCTCGGCGTAATGCTCGCCCCTCCCCCACGGCTCGCCGGCATAGGAGCCGATCTTCACGAGAGAGGGGACGATATCGATGGCGATCCGCTCCAGTACACTGGGATGGGCGTCTCGGAGGAGCTCGCGCAACTCCGCGGCTGCGTGGTCGCGCGCGGCGGCAACACCGGCCTTCATCTGCTCTTCGGGCATGCGCTCAGTATAAAGTCGCGGGTCCATGCTGAGCGACCTCTCCCTCCGCTACGTTCTCAACGTTCCCACCGGCCACGCCGATACGGAACCGATGCCGATGGTGGTCATGATTCACGGGCGCGGCGCCGACGCGAACGACCTCGCCGACCTCGCGCCGATGCTCAATCCGGGCGCAGGCTGCCGCTTCATTTTCCCGAACGCACCGAAGCCGTTCGAGGCCTATCCTGGGATGACCTTCGGCTGGACGTGGTTCGACGGCTGGCCGCCGGAACTCGACTCCGTCTTGGCCTCGCGCACCATCCTCCTCGGCTTCCTCGCGCAGCTCAGCGCGAAGTATCCGACCACTGCGATGGTCATCTCGGGCTTCTCGCAGGGGGCGATGATGTCGCTCGATGTGGGGCTGCGCAGCGACGTGGCGGGCGTCATCGCCATGAGCGGCGGCCTCTACGAGGAAGATCTCCCCGACCTCCGCGCGCGGGCCGGCCTTCCTGTGCTCATTACGCACGGCGCCGTCGATGACGTCGTGCCTGTGACCTACGCGCGGCGCGCGCGGCACGTGCTGGAAGATGCCGGCCTCGACGTCGAGTACCACGAGTACTCCATGGGACATCAGGTCGTGCCAGAGGAAGTGACCGTCGTGAAGGCGTTCCTGGGGCGCGTGCTGGGCGGGTGACCCGACCCTTACAGGTTTCTCCCTCCAGGGCTCGAACACGACGATTTCCCCTCGCCCGGAGAGTCGCGGAGCTGCCACGCCCTTCCTCACTGTAGAGCTGGTTCGGCGAGCACGAGCAGTTTGCGCAAACGCGAGATTTCTACGTCCGGAATGGCGTATCGCTTGCTTTGAACCATGTCATGGCCCGGACGACCCTTCCCCTCGCTGCTGTGCTCCTGTTTGCCCCAATCGCGATGGAGGCCACGATTCTGCGTGCTGTTGAGCTCGAAGAGAAGGTGGACAACGCCTCCTCGATCATCATCGGGCAGATGACGAACCAGCAGTCGCGCTGGGACGCCTCGAAAAAGAACATCCTCACCTATTCGACGTTTCGCGTCGAGAAGACGCTGAAAGGCCAGCCCGCGCAGGAGGTCACCATCGTGACGCCGGGTGGCACTGTGGACAACGTCGCTCAGGAGATCATCGGCGTTCCTCGCTTTCGGCAGGGTGAAGAGCACGTGCTCTTCGTTCGCAACACCCAGGCGGGACCGACGGTGGCGTACCTCGAGCAGGGCGACTATCGCGTGGAGAAGAACTCTCGCGGCGATCGTCTTGTCGTTCCGGCAGTCTCTTCCGAAGTGCTCGTGGACACGGGGCGTGGCAGCGCAATCGGCGTAGAGGCGCCCCGCGCGCTCCGCGACTTCGAGGGTGTAGTCAAGGACCACGTCCGCCGCGGCGAGACGCTCAACCGGATGAAGATGGTCGAGCGCGAGAAGAAGCAGCAGGCTTCTCTGTGGAATTCGATCCAGCGCAACAAGCTCCTGGTCGCGCTGGCGATTCTCGGCGCTCTGATCGCCTCCTGGCAGTTGTTCAAGCGCTGGTGAACGATCGCACCGCAAGGGCCGCTCTCGACCGCGCGATCGAAGACGATCAGCAGCTTCTGCTCGTATACCAGCCGATTCATGACGCCCGAACCAACGAGATCTGGGCTGCAGAGGCACTCCTGCGACAGAGGCGCGCGGACGGGGCCATCCGCGAAGCTTCGATCATCACCGAGACCGCGGAAGAGAGTCCTGGCCCGGAGCTCTTCGCACTCAACACGAAACTGGTCAAGCAGGCATACACGGACGCTGCTCGCTGGCAGCAGGAACGCGACGTCCGCCTGAACGTCAACCTCTCCCCTCGCGAGTTCCAGGAAGGCAACGTCCTGGCGCGTCTCTCGTCGCTGATGACGTCATCCGGCATCGACACCCGCAAGGTCAACCTCGAGATCACAGAGACCAGCTTCATCGACCAGCCGGAAGAGACGATGGACGTACTGAGCGCACTGAAGAAGAAGCTCGGTCTCCAACTCTGGCTCGACGACTTCGGCACCGGCCATTCCTCACTGACGCACCTGCAGCGGTTCCCGGTGGACGGGATCAAGCTGCCGGGAGATTTCGTGCGCCCACTGCCGGGCGATCCGCGCTCGGCAAGAATCGTCGCCAGCCTGATCGCACTCGCGCACGACCTCGGCCTGGCAGTCGTCGCCGAAGAGGTCGAAACGCAGGCGCAGCTCGACTTTCTCCTGGAGCGGAACTGCGACTACATCCAGGGATTTCTGCTCAGCAAGCCGATGGAGAAACACGATTTCGAGCGACGGCTCGCATTGTGACGTGCTCTCGGTAGTTGTCATTGCGCGTCTGGCGTCCATGCGAACTGCGCAAGCAACCAGCTCCAACCACTAGAAACCTACGCGATCAGCGCGACGAGAACCCTGAGGTTGGCATCCCTAGGCGGTGGCCGCTGGAGGCGGCCCGTAGGGTAGCCGGTGGTGCGCGCGAAGCGAGCGACCACCGGTCCATACAACCCGTGATGATGTCGACCCCG
>JANMSA010000869.1:0-3235 GCA_031388865.1 Acidobacteriota bacterium
GCGGCCGTGCCGGCCTAGGTCTGCTCGACTGACGGCGTCGCTTCCACGTACGCCCGGGGAATCGTGAGAGTCAGCGGTGAGATCTCCGCCAGACGGTGCTCGAGCTCTGCGAAGACCCGATCCTGATCCTCGACTGGAACGACTGCGCGCCACCCCGGTAGAAATCCGAACTGGATGAACGTGTGGTGAAGGAGCGCCGCACCATTGGCGTAGCGCATGGTGACGGAGTCTTGATGGACGGCTCGAACGGTGAAACCGTGCTCGCTGAGCAGCTCGCGCAAACCCTCGACAGTCGCGCGATGCTCGATATGTGCGGAGAGCGCCGCACTCTCGCCGAGGACGGAGGCGAAGACTGCGTAGAACTCGCGCATGTGTCCGACCAGGTTCGTCGTCAGCGCCATCGTCCCTGAGCTCCGCAGCACGCGACGGCACTCGCTGAGCGCCGCGCGTGGGTCCGAGAAGTTGTTGAGGCCGAGGTTGGACACGACCAGGTCGAAGGCATCGCCGGCGAAAGGCATCGCCGCGGCATCGCCAAGGTGGAGCTGGGCGTTGGCAACTCTGGACTGACGCCGCTTACGCTCCGCGCGCGCCACCGCCGGAACCCACGGATCCAGGCCATGCACGACCGAGCCGGCCCCGAGCCGTTGCGCCAGCTCGAGGAGCGGAAAGCCCGTTCCGCATCCGACGTCGAGCACCACGATTCTTTCGCGGAGTGGCACATGTTCGAGCAGCAGCAGCCCGAAAGAGGCCGACCAGAGCGGGAGCTCGTCGTACGCATCAACGAACGCGGGAGAGTCGAAATCAAACGGCATCGTGCTCCCTACCCTACCAAAGTGGCTGCATTGCCGCAGAACGGGCCGGTACCCGGGATCGCCTGGTGGGAGATACCACTAGTGGCGTGCGTCTTGTAGTCGTGTCCGTCATGAACTGGTTAGTGTTTCTCGGTATCGCAGTGGTCGTCGCGGCAATTGCCGCCGTGACGGGGATCAAGGCCAAGGGCACGCGTCCCGTCTCTCACACGCGGATGATGGGCGTCGGGCGCATCTTTCTGCTCGTGATCGTGGTCATCTTCGCCTACCTGGCGTTCCGTGCGCGCTCCGGCGGTTGAGCGTCCTCGCGCGGGCGCCATGGCAAAAAGAGCGCGAGAAGATGCTGCGCGGTGTGCTGTATGGGCCACGGACGCCGAGCTCGCGCGGATGCGCCTCGCGCGCACGCGCTCTCTGGCGGGGCTTGAACGCAGGGGATTGCCAGCGATCGCTCGTGCAATTGCTGCACGAGCCCCTCGGCACCGCCGGCGACGGGCTGGTCATCGAGCCGCCGTTGGTGGTGGCAGGCAACCCTGCCGCGTATTCGCTCCCTGAGGCGGTAGACTGTCTTCCATGCTGAAGCCCCTCGGCGCCGTGTTCGTGCTCGCCCTGCTGCCGATCGCCCTGAACGGGCAGTCGGCAGGAACCGTTCAGAAAGACCTCCAACAGCACGCCCAAAAGTTGAAGTCCTGGACGCTCGAGCCGCTCCTGCAGACGGCCGTGAAGACGCAGAACGCGAAGGCCGTCCCGTTGGTTGCGATTCAAAATCTGGACGCCGCCTGGGTGGCGAAAAAGAACGAAACGTTCGTACTGAAGATCATTACGGGCCCGTGCGCGGACCGGCTGCGGGCGTTGGCACTGAAGCACGGCTACGGAGAGGTGTTGGTCATCGACAACCAGGGGGTGCTCGTCTGCGCCACGGGTCGCACGACCGACTACTGGCAGGGCGACGAGGCCAAATGGATCAAGGCCTTCAACGAGGGGAAGGGAGCCATATTCATCGATCGACCCCGGCACGATGAGAGCTCGCAGTCTCGACAGGCGCAGATCTCGATTCCGTTCATGGACGGGGAGCGCGCCATCGGCGTGCTCACGGTCGGGGTGGTCAAGTAGAGCGCGTGAAGCGATCCGCTGCACTCCTGTTGCTCCTCTTCTCCGCCTGCGATCGCACAGAGACTCCTGCGTCAGCGGTGCCTGCCGAACGCCCTTCCATCCTGCTGGTGACCCTCGATACGACGCGTGCGGACGCCATCGGGCCCGAGGCCAGGGGTGCGCAGACTCCCTCATTCAATGCTCTTGCGGCCAGAGGCATGCGCTTTCGCCAGGCGTACGCGACCACGCCTCAAACCCTCCCCTCGCATACCTCGATGATGACCGGGCTGTATCCAGCTGGTCATGCTGTGCATGAGAACGGCCGCTACGTCTCCGACCGCACCCCGCTACTTGCCGAGCGGCTTCGCGGGCAGGGCTATCGAACCGCTGCATTCGTCTCTGCGTTCGCGCTCGCGCGCCGGTTCGGGCTCGCTCGCGGATTCGAGGTCTACGACGATGATTTCGGCGGCGAGCGTGTGGAGCGATCCGCCCGGGAAACGACAGACCTCGCCGCTCAGTTCCTCGCGAAGCCAGCGGACGCACCGCTGTTTCTCTGGGTTCACTACTATGACCCGCACTATCCGTACACGCCACCAGCAGCGTTCCTGAAACGGCACGAGGGACAGCCGTATCACGGGGAGATCGCGGCCATGGACGACGCGCTGGGCAAGCTCGTCGCCGCATTCCGCGCGCGTGCGACAGGTCGTGTCGCGATCGTGATCACTGCCGATCATGGCGAGGGGCTGGGCGAGCACGGCGAGGCGCAGCACGGCAACCTGCTCTATCAGGCCACGATGCACGTACCTCTACTGGTCGAGGGACCCGGTTTCGCTGCGGGTGTGAGTGACACGCCGGTCAGCACGCGCACAGTCTTCGACACGATCCTCGACTGGGCCGGGGTCGCAAGTGCGAACACTCTGCGTACGCCCTCAGAAAACGTGATCGTCGGCGAGGCCATGAAGCCGTTTCTAGACTACGGCTGGCAGCCTCAGGTCATGGCCATGGAGGGACGCGTGAAGACGATCCTCTCCGGAGGAAGAGCAGAGGTTTACGATGTCGTCGCGGATCCCGCGGAAATGCGCGACCTGGCTGTGACGGCGGGTGTCCCCCGTTTGGCACGGGCCGCCCTTCGCGATTACCCCATCGTCTCGGCATCCGCGGCCGATCCTCCCTCGAATCTCGGCGAGGAAGAGCGACGCAAGCTCGCCAGCCTGGGCTACGTCGCCTCCGGCGCTCGTCCCGTCGTGCGTCAGAACGCTCCCCGTCCCGCCGACATGGCGCCGCTTTTCGAGATCCTCGATGAAGCCTCCGCGCTGTTCATCCGCGGCCAGTACGCG
>JANMSA010000881.1:0-7530 GCA_031388865.1 Acidobacteriota bacterium
GTCGGGCGGCTGGCGGTGCCGATGAGGAGATTCTCCGGAGAGCGCGCGACATTCGCTCCGCCGATCATTCGCGCCGCGGCGAAGCCAAAGCTCTGTACTTCATCGGAGAGTTGCTGCGCCGCAGAGAGGATCCGAAAGCTCGCGCGTACCTATGGAAAGCGATCCGTTCGAATCCTGCGCACGCGAAGTCGTGGCTGCGCCTGGTGCAGAGCCTTCTCTCATGACGGCCGCATCGTCACACGCCGAGGAGAGACCGCGACGCCGACGCCTGGCGATCGTCGCATCGCACGTCATCCAGTATCAGGACCCCTTCTTCCGCCAACTTGCAGCGGACCCGGAGTTGGACCTCACGGTGTTCTACTGTTCCCGCGCAGGCGCGGACCTCTACCGAGATGCAGACATGCAGACTTCGCTGAGCTGGGACATCGACCTGCTGCAGGGATACCGGCACGTCTTTCTGCGCAACTACGGACGGGGCGACGGGTACGCGCGGCTGGTGAATCCAGCCATCGTCCCTCCCCTTCTCCGAGGCGATTTCGCCGCGGTGCTCTTCTTCGTGGGCTGGGGCAGCGTCACGTCGCTTCTTGCGATCGCCACTTGCCGTCTCCGCGGAATCCCTTTCCTGCTCTACGGCGACAGCAGCTTTCCTCCCGCAGAGAATTCATTGCGGGCGCGGCTCCGCGCGTTTTTCATTCGCGGTGTGTTCGCACTGGCCAGCGGCTTCATGGCGTCCGGTAAGCTCAACATGGAGTATTACCAACACTACGGCGCATCCGTCCGTCGTCTTTTCCTTCTGCCCTGGGCGATCGACAACGATCGGTTTGCCGCCGGAAGCCACATCAGCGGCGATGAGCTGCAGGCTCTCCGCTCGCGCTTCGCGATTCGGCCCGCGCAGGTCGTCTTCGTATTCGCCGCGAAACTCGTCGCACGCAAAGATCCCATGACACTTCTTCGCGCCGCTGCTCTGATGCGCCATCGCAACGACGCCGTCCTCCTCTTCCTCGGCCATGGTGAGCTCCGCGAACCGCTCGAATCCTTTGCGAGTGAGCAATCGCTCGACGTCCGTTTTGCGGGGTTCGTCAACCAGGCCGACCTGCCGCAGCACTATGCCGTCGGTGACGTATTCATTCTTCCGTCGACTTATGAACCACGCGGTGCGGTGATCAACGAAGCCATGGCCTCCGGCCTGCCCCTGATCGTCACGGATCGATGCGGCTCACTCGGGGACATCGTCCTGGAGGGGGAAAACGCGTTCGTCTATCCCGCCGGTGATGCACATGCGCTCGCGTCGAACATGGACAGGATGATCGAGGAGCCGGAGTTGCGCAAACGGATGGCGACACGATCACGCGAGATCATCGAAACGTGGGACTACGCCCGCGGCGTCCAGGGCGTCAAAGAAGCATTGCGGTTCCTGGAGCGCGCGTCGTGATCACCGTCGCCATCCCCACCTACAATCGCAGCGAGATTCTCTGCGCGACTGTCGAACGTCTGCTCGCGCTCGATCCAGCGCCTGATGAGATCCTTCTCGTCGATCAGACCCTGTCGCATCCGCCACTCATTGCAGCGCGCCTGGCCTCGTGGGAGAAGGCGGGCACGCTCCGCGTCATCCGCCAGGAGCAGCCGTCCATTCCCACAGCCATGAACACTGCGCTCGAAGAGTCAAAGCACCGTTACGTGCTGTTCCTCGACGACGACATCATCCCGAGCGAGCACCTGCTCGAGTTTCATCGATCGGCGTTACGCGACGCAGATGTGTGGGCTGTCGTCGGTCAGGTGCTCCAGCCAGGAGAGGAGGCAGAGTTTTTTCCGGACTCGATGCTGCACCTCGGCATCCTTCCGGATCTGGAGTTCCGGTTCAGTCACGCAGCCCCCTGCGACGTTCAAAACGTCATGGCCGGAAACCTCGCCGTCGATCGCGAGAAGGCGCTGGCGATCGGAGGTTTCGACGAAAACTTCATCGCCGTCGCTTACCGCTTCGAGACCGACTTCGCTCTACGGCTCATCGGCGCGGGAGGTCGCATCCGGTATGAACCCGCCGCGTCCATCCGCCACCTCAAAGTTCCGTCCGGCGGTGTCCGCGCGTGGGGCGACCATCGCAGCAGCGTGTCGCCGATGCACTCCGTGGGCGACTATTACTTCGCCCGTCTGCATGTGCAGGAGTTCTGGCACTACGTCGGGAAGAGGCTCGTCGGGAACGTCGCCACGCGATACCACCTTCGCCATCCCTGGACCATTCCCACGAAGCTGGTCGGAGAGCTACGCGGGATGGCGCTGTCCCGGAGACTCCTGAGACGCGGGAGGAGGCTCCGGGAATAGTTCGCCCCAGCAGGATGCTGGGGACACGAGCGTAACCATCGATGGCTCTGATCTTCTACCTCGCTTTTCTCGCCTTCGCCTGCACCTACACGATCCGTGACTGGAGAGGCGCGTGGCTCTTCGTGATCGTGTGCGGGGTGGTGCAGGATCCGGTGCGAAAGCTAACGCCCGGGGAGCCGGTGGCCGTGTCGTTTCTGGTGGTGGGCCTCTTCGGCGTAATCATGATCGCCGCCCGCAACGAGCTGCTTGTGGCGCTCAAAGATCTCGCCCGGCGTTTCCCGAAGCTGTGCACCGCGCTCATGGTGTTTCTGGTTGCGCTGATCATCGCGGCGATGAATGGGCTGTTCACTTACGGGGTCCAGCACTGGAAGGTTCCCGCCCTCAGTTTTACGACCTACGTCGCTCCGATGACGGCCATCCTCCTCGGCTATACCTGGCTGCAGCGGGAAGAGATGATGTATCGCTTTCTGCGACTTTACGCGATCCTCACTTCGATCGCTTTGATCGGATCCCTGCTCGAGTACTGGCGGGTGAACTGGAAAGTCATCGGCGCAGTCTCGCTCGTCGGTGATTCGATTCGGCATCTTCCCGGCATCCAGATCCGGATGTTATCGGGCTTCTACCGGAGTCCGGACATCATGGCCCTCCACGCCGCAGCCGTCACTGCAATCGGGATCGTCATGGCACTCCGAGGGGGGATGCAGAAGCAGCTTTTTTTCTGGTATGGCGTGGCCGGGTTCGGGTTTCTGACCTCACTCCTCGCAGGGCGCCGCAAGGCTCTCTACTTCACGGCCGTCTTCTGCGCCGCCTTCATGTGGCGATACGTGCGGCGTCTGAGAATGGCGCAGATCTTCGCCGTCGCGGGAGCTGCGCTGATCCTGGGCGGCGTTTTGCGAAACATCTCCGCCAACGAGCAGACCAGCGTCTACGCACGCGGCGCGGTAGCGAGTCAGGGCGAGTTCATGCAGCGGCTCGAAGGCGGCACGATGGAAACGTTCCGCCAGTTCGGACTCATGGGCGCTGGCCTCGGCACGGCCACTCAGGGTGTTCGCCACCTGCTGGGAACGGATTCAAACATCGGGTGGCAGGAGGGCGGTCTCGCGAAGCTCGCCATCGAAGTCGGTCTCCCCGGCATCCTCGCCGTCATCATGGTTGGCTGGACGGTCATCAAGGTCTGGCTGCGGCTCACGTCGATCGCAGATGTTGAAGGGTCCTCTCAATTTCTTCGAGTGGTGCTCTTCGCGTTCGCCGTGGCAAACGGGGCGTCGTTCCTTGCTTCGGCTCAAGCGTACAGCGACGCCGTGCTTGCCCTCATGGCCGGGTTCTTGGTGGGATGTCTCTTCGCTAGCGCGACGCTGGACGAGCGACTCGCTGCTGCGAAAATGCCGGCCGTGGAGAGCTCGCCGCGCACGACCACCGTCCAGCCCTCCTCTCTGCCGGCAACTTCCTGATGCGGATCCTCCATGTCGTGCCCACGTACTTCCCCGCGCGGCGGTACGGGGGGCCGATCGTCGCCGTCCACGGCTTGTGCAAGGCACTCGTCGAGCGAGGCCACGGAGTCCACGTGATGACAACGAACGTCGACGGACCGGAGACGCTCGATGTTCCAACCGACCCCGCTGTCGACCTCGACGGCGTTCAGGTTCGCTACTTCCCTTCGGCGTTTCCTCGCCTGTTCTGGTCTCCCCGGATGCAGCGCGCATTACGCGACGAGGCGAGGTTCTTCGATCTCATCCATATCCACGCCGTCTACCTCTGGCCCGGGGTCGCCGCTGCGCGCGCCGCACGTCGGGCCGCGGTGCCGTACGTCATCTCTCCCCGAGGCATGCTGGTCCCTGAGCTGATCCAGCAGAAGAGCAGCGCGATCAAAAGAATCTGGCTGAACGTGATGGAAACCCCTGGTTTCGCACACGCGTCCGCCATTCACTTCACATCGCAACTGGAGTGGGATGACGCTCGCCGCCTCCGCGTCCCGCTGCCGTCGCCGTTCATCGTGCCCAACGGAGTGGAGCTTCCAGCTCGACCGAGCGTCGCGCGCCAGGACCGCACGCTCACCTTCCTCGGCCGCATCACGTGGAAGAAGGGACTCGACCGCGTGATCGAGTCATTGCCCCAACTGCCGGGGGTCGGCCTGGTGATCGCCGGCAATGACGAGGAAGCGCTCACTCCGCAACTGATCGCCCTCGCGAAAAGACTCGGCGTGGCGGATCGCGTGGAGTTCGTGGGGCCGGTCTACGGAGACGCGAAGGACGAGCTTCTGGCCCGCTCCACGCTTTTCGTGTTGCTCTCCACCAACGAGAACTTCGGCAATGCGGTTCTCGAGGCTCTGGCCATGCAGACACCAGTTGTACTCTCAGAGGGTGTGGGCCTGGCGAAAGACGTCATTGCGGCGGGCGCAGGCGTGATCGGGATGGGCGAAGTTCCTGCGCTTCTCGAGAACGCGGCGCTCCGCGAGGAGATGGGGCGCCGCGGCCGTGCTCTCGTCGAATCGCGGTTTGCATGGCCGGCGGTCGCTGAGCAGATGGAGGAGGCATATTGCTCGATCAGATCACGCCGGTGATCCTCACTCGCGATGAGGCACCGAACATCGCGCGCACGCTCGGGCAGTTGGCCTGGGCTCGCGACGTGGTGGTGGTCGACAGCCTTTCGATCGATACCACGGTCGGGATCGCGCGGTCCTTCCCCAACGTTCGCGTGTTCGAGCGCGCATTCGAGGACCACGCCTCGCAGTGGACGTTCGCGCTCCAGCAGGTGCATACGCCCTGGATGCTGGCGATGGACGCGGACTACTTTCTGCCCGCGCCGGCGGTTCGCGAACTGGAATCGCTGGAACCACCCGCGAACGTGCGCGGTTACCGCTCGACGTTTCTCTACGCCGTCCTCGGCAAGCCACTGCGCGCGTCGCTCTATCCACCGCGCGTGGTCCTCACTTCCACCCGCCACTCGACCTTCTGGCAGGACGGACATACGCAACGCATCGCCGTCGACGGCGAGGTGGGCGACCTCCGCGAGGCCATCATCCACGACGACCGCAAGGATTTTCGCGCGTTCGTGTCCCGGCAGAAGCGTTACATGGCCAAGGAGGCCGAGAAGCTGCGCCACGCTGACCCGCGGACGCTGTCGATCGCAGGGCGCGTGCGGAAGCTGATCGTCATCGCGCCCTTTGCGGTGCTCGTGCAGACGCTCTTCGTGAAGGGACTCATCCTCGACGGCGCGCCAGGCCTGCGCTATGTCTGGGAGCGGTTTATCGCGGAGTTGATCCTCTCGCGGGAGTTGTTGCGCTCTTCACGAGAAGCGTGATTCCACTGGAACGACGGGGGGCGTCACGAGAGCCGCGTCATCACCCCCGCTGAATCATCAGGTCGCCCATCACCAAAAGGTCCATTTTCGTTCTGAGGAAGCAGTCCAGCGCCTCGGAGGGCGTGTTCACGACCGGTTCGTTCTCGTTGAAGGACGTGTTGAGCACGAGCGGAACGCCCGTCAGCTCGCGGAAGGCTTCGATGAGATGGTAGTAGCGCGCGTTCTGTGACTCCGTCACCGACTGCAGACGTCCCGACCCGTTCACGTGCGTGACCGCGGGGATCAGCGCGCGCTTCTCTTCGCGGATCTGGTAGACCTGCAGCATGAACGGGACGTCGTAGTCGGTCTCGAACCACTCGCCCACCGCCTCCCGAATCACGGAAGGCGCGAACGGGCGGAAGGACTCACGCCGCTTGATCTTGTGATTGAGGATGTCTTTCATGTCCGCGCGGCGCGGATCGCACACGATGGAGCGGTTGCCGAGCGCACGCGGGCCCCACTCCATCCGTCCCTGGAACCAGCCCACCACGTTGCCTTTCGCCACCTGCTCCGCGGTGCGTATGCAGAGCTCGCGCTCGTCGCTCACGCGTCCCATGGTGAACTCCGCTGAGCCGAGGTCATCCCGGCGCGCCTCGACCGCCCGATCGACGGCGTCGGCGTCGTATCCCGGACCCCAGTTGGCGTGGTCCATGACGAACGAGCGCGGGTTGCGCAGTTCCTGATTCCAGACCCAGTACGCCGCGCCGATCGCACCACCCGCGTCGCCCGCGGCCGCCTGGATGTATTGCTCCTTGAACGGGGAGCGCTGGAACACGAGTCCGTTCGCGACGCTGTTGTATCCGCAACCGCCGGCCAGCGCGAAGTTCGGGATCTTGGTCTGCTCGTACAGCCTGTTCGCGAGCGCAAAGTAAGCCTCTTCGAACATGGCCTGCATCGAGGCCGCGAGGTCCTTGTGGCGCTGCTCCAGCGGATCACCCGGCGCCCGGACCGGTCCGAGCTTCTCGACCATCTTGTCGGAAAACACGGGGCCAATCACCGGCGACCCTCCCTGCCACACCATGTCCAGCCCGACGGTGTGATGGGTGAAATAGTCGAGATCCAGCGCGAAGCGCCCTCTGCTCACGTGCACGATGTCGCGCATCTCATTCATGAAGCGCGGCTGTCCGTACGGCGCGAGACCCATGACTTTGTACTCGTCCCCGTAGTTCGGGAATCCGAGGTACTGGGTCATGGCGGTGTAGAAGATGCCGAGGGAGTGCGGGAAGCCGATCTCTCCGAGGACTTCGATGTGGTTGCCGCGCGCGACTCCCCACATCGAGCTGACGAAGTCGCCGAACCCGTCGATCGACAGGACGGCCGTCTCGTCGAAGGGCGCCACGAACGCCGCCGACGCGAGATGCGCACGATGATGCTCGACGTGATGCAGCTGCGGCGTCAGCGCCTCCAGATGGAACGCCTCCGTCAGCTCCGTGCGCAGGTCCTTGATCTTCGCCCGATTCTCGAGTCGCCGGCGGATCGCCGCGACCGACGGGCGCTTCGCGAGGATGAACTTCATTCGCTGCAGCAGCCGTGCGTTGGGATCGCGGTTCACCGCGATGTGATCCACTTCGTCCAGTGTCACACCTGCCTCGCGCAGGCAGTACTCGATGGCCGCCGTGGGAAGTCCCGCCCAGTGCTTGACGCGGCGAAACCGTTCTTCCTCCGCAGCTGCGACGAGTTTTCCGTCGACGACGATACAGGCGGAGGCGTCGGCGTGGTGGGCGTTCAGTCCGAGTATTTTCATTTGAGTCTTCGGGCCCGAGGGAGGCTCATCGGCTCACAGTCGCATAGTCTCATAGGACGCGGGGGGCACCTGCCTCGCTCCGTCGCCGGCCTTTGTGTTTCCTGTCTTCGTCTTTTGTCTACGGGTCT
>JANMSA010000907.1:0-4412 GCA_031388865.1 Acidobacteriota bacterium
AGAGCCAGTCAGAACTTCGGGCACTCGCGAGTCCAACGTGCGAAGAGCCGCACAGCTCTCGAGCAGCGCTTCCATTCGAGACAAGCAGCGAGAGCCATCCAGAACTTCGGGCACTCGCGAGTCCAACGTGCGAAGAGCCGCACCGCTCTCGAGCAGCGCTTCCATTCGAGAGCCTTCTCCCCCGGCGGGGGGAGAAGGTGCCGAAGGCGGATGAGGGGGCGCCCTTTCGGCAGGATCGTGTCTCTCTCATGCCACGCAGAGAACCACCACCCACCCTCACGCGCGCTTTTTCTTCCCCGCGGGCGCGCGCTTTCGCGCGGGCTTTCGCGTTGCGGCACCGCCGCCGAGGCTCTTGCTGAGCATGGCCAGAAGATCGACGACGTCGCCGCCGCTCTCCTCCTCCGACCGCGAGTCTTCGGGGACTCGGACGATGTCCAGCTTCTTCTTCTCTTTGGCAGCGACGAGCTTCTCGAGACGGTCTGCGTAGTCGTCGGTCATCTCCGCGACGCTGAGCTTCTTCGCATGCTTCGTAATCTGGGTCTCGAACTTCTTCACGTCTGCGGCCGCGATTTTCGGCACCGCCGGCAGTCCGACATCCTCGGCGCTGCGAATCTCGTCGGAGAAACGAAGCGTCTCCGCTCGGAGGATCCCGTTCTCCGCGAGAATCGCCACCAGGTACTCCTTCGCGCGCATGACGAACGTTGCGATCCCGGCCTGCTTGTTCTTCTCCATGACTTCGGCCAGAAGGCGATAGGCCTTGTTCGTTCCCCCGGTGGGGACCAGAAAGTACGCGCGCTCGAAGTAGATCGGCTGGATGTCCGCCGCGTCGACGAAGAGCTGCAGGTCGATCTCGCGAGTCTTGCGCGGCTCGATCGCCTCGAGCTCATCGTCCGAGACGACGACGAACTTCCCCTTCTCCACTTCATAGCCGCGCACGATGTCGTCTGGGTCGAGCACTTTCTCGTCCTCCGAGCAGACGTAGCGACGTTGCACGGTCGCTTCATCGGGGCCGAGCATGCGCAAGCCGGCGCCACGGCCGCGGGTCGCCGCGTAGAGAGCAACAGGCACGGTCACCAGGCCGAAGGTGATCGTGCCCGACCAGAAGGGACGCATTCCCGCCGGCTGTCCGCCCTCTTCGAGCTCGTCATCTTCAGCCATTGGTCTTCCTCTTCTTCATGCCGGCGAGGCTGGCCGCCAGTGCATCGGTGACGTCGTCCGTTTCTTTCTGCCGGGGGCGGAACTTCACCACTTTCGGCTTGCGGCCGGCAGCTTTCGTGTCGATCAGCTCGCGAACGCGAGCGCGATACTCGTCGCGATACTGAGTCGGATCGAACTCGGCGTGCAGCGCCTGGATGAGCTGTTCCGCCATCTGGACTTCGCGAGCCTGGAGCGCTCTCCCCGTGGGTGGCTTCAGCGCCTCGGCCGAGATGATCTCGTCCGCGTGGCGCAGGACCATCAGCATGAGGTAGCCGTTCTCCGACCGCAGCGCGCCGACGTACTCCTTGTCCCGCATGACCCAGCGCGCGACCCCTTCCTTCTTTTTCCGCGCGAGCGCGGCGGCGGCCGCGAAGTATCCCTTTGCGTCGCCATCGGGACCGAGGTAGTAGGCGCGCTCGTACCAGCGATGGTCGATCTCGCCGATGCCTACGAAGCGCGTGATCTCGATGTCGCGCGAGTCCTTCGGCTGCAGCTTTTCGAGATCCGCACTCCCCAGGATGACCAGGCGTCCGCGCGTCACCGGAAACGCCTTGCGCACCTCTGCATATTCGATCGTCTCGCCGCTGTCGGAGCTGACCAGCATCTGCTTCACCGGTTGCTTGTCCGTCTTGTGCAACAGGCGGAAGTGCACCTTGCGATCCTGGACAGCCGAGTAGAGCTTCACCGGCACGCTCAGCGTGCCGACGTGCACTACGCCTTTCCAGATGGCGCGCGCTTGTTTTTTGGCCGTGGTAGACATTCGGAGCAGAACACCTCGCTTTCAACGGTGACGACACAGGTCGGGCATTGGGGCCGGTCACAGGCGACACAGCGAGCCTCGACGGCGTGAGCATGGGGCGCGTCGCATCCAGCGCAGTGCTGCTCGTTCCCGAAGAGCCAGTAGGGCAGCCAGCGACGCTTCTTCTTCAGCACGGAAGATGTGATTGCCGGAGTCGTGCCCGCTCCACAGTGGAGCGGTGGGCGCTCATCATTACGACAGTCATGGAGGGCCGTCACCCAGCTCGCCGGATTGCGGCGATAATCGCGACGCCAGCCACGTGTCCAGCCCAACGATTCGAGCATTTCGATCGCGCCTTCTCTATCGCGCGCTCCTCGTCATCACCGCGGTGGGACGGCGGATCCCGCTTCCCCTGGGGCGGACCCTCGGCCGGATGCTGGGAAGGATTGCCTGGCTTGTTCTGCCACGTCAGCGACGCAAGGCTCTGACGAATATCGGTTTGGCCTTCCCCCATTGGGATGAGACCCGGCGGCGCGCCACCATCCGCGCCATGTTTCAACACTTCGGCATGTCGCTGTTCGAGATCGCCTGGCTCTGGAACATGGATCTGGCGATCCGCGATCGCACCACCACGTTCGAGGGCGAAGAGAAGCTGCTGCAGTACATCGACGAGGGGCGCGGCGTCGTATTCTTCACCGCGCACTGCGGGAACTGGGAGTGGTTGTCCATTGCCATGGGTCTCTTCGGCAGGCCGACGTCCGTGCTCCAACGCGAGCGGGACGATGCCGGGATGAATCGCTACGTCACTGAGTTCCGTGCACGCGTGGGCGTGCACTCCATCGATCGAGGCACCCCCGCGGCGCCGCGGCAGATGATTCAGGCCATCCGCAGCGGGGGCATCCTCGCGTTCCTACTCGACCAGAACATGCGCACCGAGAGCGTGAAGGTCCCTTTCTTCGGCCGGCCCGCGCTCACGGCGGTCGGCCCCGTGAAGTTTGCGATTCGAACTGAGGCGGTCGTCATCACGGCGCTGCAGGAGCGCCGCCCCGACGGGACCCACCACATCCGATTCCATGAGCCGATCGAGTGCAAACGCGGCGACGATCCCGTAGCCCTCACCGCGCGGATCACGCGCGACATCGAAGCCCAGATCCGCCGCGTGCCGGAGCAGTGGGTGTGGATGCACGACCGCTGGCGCGACCGCCCGCAGTGGGACGTGACTCCGCATTCGGCTGAAGCGCCAGCGGATTAGGCCGGCACGGCCGGCAGCGCTGGTCGCTCCGTCTCCGCGACGCTCGTCGTCTGAGGAGCAGCTTCTGACGCGCAGACGCCCAGCCACGCGGCTTTCAATCCTCAACCCTCAATCCCCAGCCGCGATGTGAACGACTAGAATGAGCCCGAGGAGGAGACGATGGCGCGACCCGTTCCCAGAGAAGAAGTTCGGCGGCTGCTCGACACGCTGCCCGATGAAACCTCGTACGATGAGATTCAGTATCACATCTACGTTCAGCAGAAGATCGACCGTGGTCTCGAGGCTTCCGAGCGAGGCGATTTCATCTCCGACGAAGAGATCGAGCAGCGGATCTCCCGGTGGTCTGGCGCGTAAGGTGGACCACGCCGGCCTGGACCGACGTGGAGGAGCAGGCTCGCTTCATCGCCCGTGATTCGCCGGGGTATGCGATCGTCCTGCAACGCGAAGCACAGGCCGCAGCGAAGTCTCTTCGGCAGTTCGCCTGGCGTGGCAGGGTCGTTCCTGAACGGGCCGATGAACGATTGCGGGAACTGTTTGTCGCCAACAGCTACCGCCTGATCTACAAGATCGTCGTCGATGACGAAGTCCACGTGATTGCCTTCATCCACGGCGCACGCGACCTGGACGCTTTCCTCAGCAGAGAGAGTCGAGCGTAAGCCTCAGTCGTCGTGGCGAGCGTCGTCGATCGGTTTCGCTCGTTCGAGCTTGGCCGCATGATGCGTAAGCGTCGCTGCCACCACGTCACACGCGCCGATCGGCGACGGGGTCAAGGCGGCTCTCGAGGGGCGGAGGCCTTAACGCCGTCGGCGATCGGCGCGATTCGTCGAGAGCGACGTCGACGGAGTGTCGTGCGGCCATGTCCACGTGAGCACGTGCAGCCGCGCCGTGGGCGGGCGGGAAGAACGCTCCCCGCGAGTGGCCGCGGGCCGCGCTGCTCGCCGGCTGGCGCCATCTGCGCGCGCAGGCGTGAAGCGCAAGACCGGTCCGCTTCCTCCGCCCAGCCGCCGCGGAACCGTCTCGCGCTTCACGCCTGCCGGCGCTGCCCCCGCCCAACCCCCGCGCCGGCCGGCCCGCTGCTGCATCAGGCCCCCGCCCGCCCACGGCGCGGCTGCACGTGCGGTCGTTGAAATGCCGCACGACACTCCGTCGACGCCGCTCTCGACGAATCGCGCCGACCGCCGACGGCGTCAAGGCCTCCACCGCCCGAGAGCCGCCTTGACCCCG
>JANMSA010000972.1:0-4199 GCA_031388865.1 Acidobacteriota bacterium
GCATGCAGCTCGGCCACGGAGATCTGCGGTGTCGTCTCCAGCGCGAGGCCCGCAGCGTTCCAGGCGAGGATTCCCCCGTCGAGATAGCCGGTGACGTTCTCGAGACCAACGCGCGCCAGGCGCATCACCGCCTCGTCGATCTCTTCATTCGCGCCGGCAACGAGAATCACCGCGTCGGCCGGGTTGATGAGACACCCGCTCCAGGATGCGTAGTTCCCTTTGAGGCCGACGTTGAGCGAGCCGGGGATGTGCCCCTTCGCGAATGCCGCGGCCTCGCGAACGTCGAGAATGACGGCGCCCTGCCGCCGCTGGTTCACCTCATTTGGAGCAAGAGGTTTCGCCTGCAACGTCGCGAGCATCCCGGCACCCCGGCGATTGATCTCTGCGTCCATCGAGAAGTAGCTGGGCGCCGCAGGCAAGTCGGCGGTCATCATCCTGACGAACTCGTCCCGCTGCATGGGACGGAGCGCGTAGTTCGTACGTCGCTGCTCGCCGATGGTCGAGGATCTCTCCTGGGAGATGTTGCGGCCGCACGAGGAACCAGCTCCATGCGCAGGAAAGACTTCCACCGAGTCCTCCAGCTTCAGGAGCTTGTGGTGGAGCGAGTCATAAAGAATCCCGGCCATGTGACTCGCGGTGTACCCCTTCGAGCCGGCCAGATCGGGACGACCGACATCCCCGATGAAGAGGGTGTCGCCCGTGAGGACCTTCTGCGGGTCGCCGGAGACCTCAGTATCGATGACCAGCCACGAAATCCCCTCGGGCGTGTGCCCAGGGGTCTCGATCGCGCGCAGGATCACCTTGCCGGCCCGCAACTCGTCGCCATCGCGGACGGCACGATGAGGGAACTCGGCGGCGGCGCGCTCCCCGAAGACGATCTCCGCTCCCGTCCTGGCCGCAAGCTCGCAGTGTCCGCTCACGAAATCTGCGTGCAGATGCGTCTCCACCACGTACTTGATCTTCAGCCCGTGAGCATCGGCTTCATCGATGTACTGCTGTACGTCGCGCTGCGGATCCACCACTGCGGCTTCGCCTTCCGAGCCGATGAGGTAGGACGCGTGCGCGAGACATCCGAGGTAGAACTGTTTGAAATGCATGTCATTCTTCCCTTCGCCTGATCGATCCCGGCATCGTGGCAGACAGTTTCTCGCAGAACGAGTCTCAGGAGGCTTTCCCGATGCGGCGAACCGTTCCAATTATCCTCTTTCTGGTCGCCGCAGGGGTGGCGGCCGCCTGGACCAGCCGGTCGGTACGACAAGCCCGAAACTCCAAGCAGCGGATGATCGAGATCCGTGGTGGCGAAGTGCGCATCCAGGCGATTGCACGTCCGGGCAACTTTTCACGGCGGCTCTTCCAGCCGGGGCATCACGCCATCGTGTGGAACCGCGGGCGCTCGCGCTTCGGCGCCCTTTTCGAGAGCGCAGCGAGCGATCTCGAGGTACGCGCCGCGCTACGCAGTCTCGGCGCAAAGCCAGGAGAGAATCTCTCCGCGAAGACGTGGGACGCCCGCCAGGACGCGGGCAGTGCAGAGCCGGACAAACGGGTCGAAGGCACGCCCATCGATGTCTTCGTGGAGTGGAATGGGAGTGGTGGGCCGGTCCCGCTGTCGCAGCTGATTCTGGAGAACGGCGGGGCAGCAGACTTCGACTTCCGCTTCGGCGGCAACGAACGATTCAGACCACACTTCAAGTCCGGCTGCATCGTTTGCGACTACTCCTGTCCAGGCGGAGCCATCGGCAACCGCAATCGGACCATCCGCGAAGAGGTCAAGCTGGGAACGATCTTCAAGATCAACGAGGCGCGCGTTCCTGCGGAGGGCACGGTCGTCACGATCACACTCCGACCGCACTAGGGTCTTGAGAGGCAAACGCATCGCAGATGACGCGCCGCAAAGATTGCGTACGCGCATTCAGAGACGCGCGTGCCTGAGGGTGTCATCCCGAGCGTGAGTCGAGGGACCTGGAGGGACGGGGCGACAGTCATGAGCTTGATGCCCCGCCCCGGCGGGGATCCCTCCACTCACGCTTCTAATGACAAAGCATGTTTCTCGAGAGTGACGCGGCAAGAACTGTCATCCCGAGCGTGTGGCGAGGGTGCTGGGGGGGGGGGGGGGGGGCCGCGCGGTCCACATGCGTCGTGCCACCCCTCCACCCGGGTCCCTCGACTCACGCTCGGGATGACACGGTTTGTCATTGAACACACGTGCAGCGCCTGCGCTATGGAAAAGCTCGGGATGTCACGCCTTGCGGTGTGTTGCGCAAACGACACGCTCCCCGCCTTTGGGGTTAGCCTCGCTTCAGCGATTAGCTGTGCAGTACCGGGTGTGCGGGTGGCGGAAAACCAGCAACCAGCAACGCTCCACCGGCCGCCCCGCCGGACTTGCGAGACATTCCCGCAAGCCCGGCGTTGCGGACAACCGATAACCGATAACCGATCACCAGCTACCTGGCCTCTTCGTGCGCGATCTTTCCGATGGCCGCAGCCTTGAGGGTCTTCGCCTTGGTCGGCATGAACTTCTGCGCAACGCTCTGCAGCTTCTTGATCGGACGGAGGACCGGGCTGTCCCACATCGCCTCGATGGTGACGCGACGCGCCTGCATCATGTCGCCGAGCTCGCGGAGCTCCGCGTCCTCGAACAGAGAGCGCGCAGCTGTGAACATCTCGTTCTCTTCTTCCTTGATGTGGTGCTCGATGAGCTCCTTGAGCACCTTCGCTTTTGCGGTGTACTCCTTCGACTTCGGATTGCCGGCCTTGAGGGCGGGAAGAACCATGTCCACGACGTGATGCTCTTCTGCTGCTTCGTAGAAGAGGTCCTCGACGTCCTTCCCCTCAGCAGCGGCTTTGTACGCGGGGTAGAAGATCTCTTCTTCGAGCTGCGCGTGGGTCTTGAGCTCGCGCTCGATCTGCTCAACCAGCCTCTCCCTCTGCTTCGCCGCCCTTCCGGTCGTCGCGTTGAGCTCGCGCAGCAGCCTCTTGACCTTGACGTGGTCAGCTTTCAACATCGTGATTGCATTCGGCATCTGTCGTTCTCCTTGCCCGGCGATAATGCGTATTACATGCCCGTCAACACGCTTCTTCATGACCGCGTTCGCAGCGCTCTCGACACGTCCGCCATAGCCTACGAAGTCCTCGAATGCGCGCCGGAGCTGGCCGATACGGCCGAGTTCTGCGCGCACTACGGCATCGCCGCCGACGAGGCCTGCAACGCCATTCTCGTGGCGCTGAAAACGACGCCGCGCCGCTACGTAGCCTGCCTCGTCCGCGCCGATACAAAGCTCGACGTCAACCGCAAAGTAGCGGCTCTCACCGGCGTGAAGAAGCTCTCCTTCGCGTCGGCGGAAGAGACCGCGGAGCACACCGGCATGCTCATCGGCGGAGTCAGCATTGCCGGTCTCCCGGCGGACGTTCCGCTGTACATCGACCAGCGCGTGATGGAGCAGCCACACGTGATCATCGGCGGCGGCAACCGCCACAGCAAAGCCCGTGTCGCCCCCGCCGAGCTTCTGAAGCTGCCGAACGCAACTGTCGCGGATGTGGCCGTGCCGCGCGAGTCAGCAGGCAGACGATGAATCGTCGCCGGGAGCTCCTCCAGAAGCTCGTGCACATGCTCACCGCCTTCACGATCACCATGAAGGCGGTCGTCAAACTCGAGCATCCGGCAGGGTACTGGCCGGTGATCGTACTCTTCTGCGCCGCCGCGATCTACATCGTGGTGATCACGATCCTGCACGAGCGCCTGCATCATCGGGCTCGTATGGTCGACGCCAGCGTTTACGCCATCGAGTTCGTGGTGATGGCGGCCATCGCAGCGCTGACCTTCCGGGAGGGAGCGCGCTGCCTCCCCTACCTCTACATCGTGTCTGCGGTGGGGTTCGCGGTCGCGTTCGCGCTGCGCCTGAAGAGGGACGACCACCCTGATGGTGGCCGTCTCTCCCGGCATTAGAACTCTTTTAGAAGGTGACGCTGGAAGTGTTCGAGCAGACAGTCGTGCCGGCGTTGCACACCTTGTAGGTAAATGTGCCGGTGGCCGTACGCGCCAGGCCGGTATCCGTATACGCACCGTCATTCGCGGTCGCGGTGACCTTGGCGTTGTTGCGGAAGACGTCGACGTCCGTTCCCGTCGCACCGCTCCAGGTCAGGTCGACTCGCGGGCGATTGTTGCTGGTCCTGTATCCGCGAGTGGAGAGTGTGATCACAAC
>JANMSA010000975.1:0-1605 GCA_031388865.1 Acidobacteriota bacterium
GCCCGGCGTGTCCGGCGAAGCATAATTGCCGACCACTGCATCGAAGCCGAACGCCGCTTTGACCGCCTCGCTTTCGAACCAGCTATCGAGGAAGGTGCGTCCGCCTTCCATCGGGCCGTCGGCGACATCCTCGAGGTCCACGACATCCGTCTCACCGAAACGGAGCGGATGGCCGAGCCCAGGCTCGGCAGGTATCTGGACAAGTACAACTGGCTCAACGACTCCAGCCGCAACCAGGATCCTGAGGGAATGAAGAAATGACGATCGACAGCTCCGCTCCGGCTCCACCTCCGGCCTTGATTCCGGCGAAGGGCGCGGTCGAGAGATTGATCGGTGTGTTGTTCACTCCAGGGGAGACGTTCGCAGACATCGCTCGCAAACCATCGTTCCTCGTCCCGCTGCTTCTCTTCACGCTGGTGGGATACGCCTGCACGTTCCTGGTCATGCCTCGAATGGACTGGGACTCCTTGATGGCGCAGCAAGCCGAGCAGATGAAGAAGCAGCGCCCGAACATGAGCGAGTCCGACCTGGAGCAGGTCGGAAAGATGGGCAAGGCCATGGGCAAGGTCACCAGCTATATCGCGCCGTTGCTCAGCCTGCTCTGGTATCTCGTCGTGGCGTTGATCCTTTTTGGTGCCGTCCGGGTCATGGGCGGGGAAGGAACATTCAAGCAGGCCTTCTCAGCGACACTGTACGCGTGGATGCCGCTCTTTCTGTTCAGCATCATCCTGACCATCGTCGTCATCGCGAGGGGCACCATCGACCCGATGACGATGGCCACTGCCGTCAAGTCCAACCCGGCGTTTCTCATGGACATGAAAGAGCAACCGGTGCTGTTCGCGCTACTCTCCTCGCTGGACGTCTTCACGATCTGGACGATCGTGCTCCTGATCTTCGGCTTCAGCGCTCTCTCGAAACTGTCGTGGGCGAAGACAGCGGCGATCGTCGTGACGCTCTGGGTGGTCATGATTCTGGTGAAGATTGGCTTCGCGGCCCTCGGCGCCGCCGCACAAACTGCCGCGTGAAGGACGACCCACCACAATGAGCGCACTCCCAGTCCCGCAGTCCAACCTCATCGCCATGAACGAGGTCACGCGCGTCTATGACCTGGGCCCCCAGCAGATCTTCGCGCTCAGCGGCGTCACCCTGGGCATCGAGCAGGGCGAGTACGTGGCGATCATGGGACCGTCGGGCTCAGGCAAGTCCACGCTGATGAACATCATCGGCTGCCTGGATACGCCTTCGTCGGGCTCCTACGTGCTGGACGGCGTCCCCGTCGAGACGCTGAATGACGACGAGCTGGCGGCCATCCGCAACAAGAAGATCGGATTTGTGTTTCAGACCTTCAACCTGCTGGCCCGCACGACGGCGCTCCAGAATGTCGAGCTTCCGCTGGTGTACGCGAAGATTCCCCGGCTGGAGCGTCGCCGCCTTGCGGAAGAGGCCCTCGAGGCCGTTGGTCTGAAAGACCGGATGGGCCATCAGCCGAACGAGCTCTCCGGCGGACAGCGTCAACGCGTGGCGATCGCGCGTGCGCTCGTCAACAAGCCATCCCTCCTCCTCGCCGACGAGCCTACCGGAAACCTCGACTCCCAGACCGGCCGG
>JANMSA010000982.1:0-3941 GCA_031388865.1 Acidobacteriota bacterium
CGGGGGTTGCCCGCGGGGGGGGTGCCGCAAAATCGCCGTTGGTTGCGCGCGACGCGCGGGAACCACGGTATGACGGGGTCCCCCAGGTCCGCGCCGCGGTTGGGGGCGCAGGACCCCACGACGGGACGATACCCATATCGAAGGTCGCGTGATGCTCCCGCGCCCCTGCCGGGGCGCAAAATACAACCCCCACGCATTCCGGTGGTATCGCGCTGCGC
Source organism: Acidobacteriota bacterium (assembly GCA_031388865.1). Classification (GTDB taxonomy): domain Bacteria; phylum Acidobacteriota; class Thermoanaerobaculia; order Gp7-AA8; family Gp7-AA8; genus QHVT01. The sequence goes on from JANMSA010000982.1 coordinate 219, forward strand.
GCTCAACCACCGGCTATTCGCCTCCACGCCTCCAGCGTGAGAAGCCCGCCTCCCGCGGCCACGCGCTAGTCCCTCGGTGACGCTGATCACCCGATGAGATGACGCATGTCAGAGGCGCCGCACCTGCCCGGGACCTACGTTGTATTAGGAGATGATCATGCAAGCAGGAAACTTCGCAGGAACGACCTCGATTGAACGATTCATCAACGGCATGGACGCCTTGCGTGCCGCGCGGCTGCGGGATATCCGGTTTGACCGGGCCCCGGCGAACCGGCCGGCGCGTGTTCTGGCGGAGGGCGACGCGGACGGTGGCTGGGAGATCGCCGAGATTCCCCACAACGAGCTCGACTCACCACGGACCTGGTCGCCGGATCCCAATACGACAGAGGACTGGGGCCGGGCGTTCGGCATCTCATACGCCGAAGGGGAAGTGCTGCAGTGCGGAGAGAAAGAGCGCGATCGCGACCGTCATCGATGGGAGCTGGATCCGGCATCGGCCGATGACTATGGCGAGCGGCTCCGCGACCGTTCCTGCTGATGCGCCCCGGCTGGGGCGCCGGATCCGCGCGCGAAGGGTTCAGAGTGTGTGCGGGATCACGACGTAGATCTCGCGGGCGATGTCGTCGTCCAGAGCGATGGAGGTCGCACCACAGGAGACTACGCAGCTCGGTCTTCGGGCGATCAGTCGCACTTCGCTGCCAGGGATGATCCCGAACGCTGCCAGGCGTTCGATCCGGGCGGAGCTCTTCGAGGCGATGTAGGCGATCGACGCGGTGGCGCCCACCGGCACATCGACCAGGCGCGTGATCAGCGGTTCGACTCGTGTGGAGTAGACGCCGCAGCAATCGCCCTGCGGGACTTCCTTGCCGTGAGGACATACCGGCGGGTGACCGAGGAAGGCGCAGATGCGGTTCGTGACGATCTCGGAAAGCATGTGCTCCATCTCGCAGGCCGACACCTCGGCTTCATGCAAAGCCGTTCCGAACGCGTGGACGAAGAGCACTTCGGCCAGGCGGTGCCTGCGCACGATCCCTCGCGCACGCTGTGCGGCGGATGGCGAAAGGCGCCAGACGCTTCCGGGCTCGATCCAGCCGTCCGCCCGCAGCGTGGCAACGGCGCTCAGCAGCGATTCGTCCGGCGCATCGCCCTCTCCTGGCGCGATGCGCAGATCGGCGACGGACGACACTGGCCGCTCTTCCTCTGTGGCGTACCAGAGATGCTCGAGCACTTCATCGGTTGCCGCGTGAATCATGGGACCTCCCTCGAAACAGTCGCGTCAACAGACGCGAGACGGTGCCATTGCTGATGAACTCACAGCCGCAGCGCGGGCAGCGCACCATCGCGCAGCCTCGCGAGAGAGGACAGGACGAATGACACGCCGCCTCGTCGAAGTCGGTGCCGCACGATGGACACTCCGCCTGAGGGGAGGTCATAGCGACACTCCGAAGAGCTTGAAGAGGCCGTTCATCGCCGCGCCAATTCCGAACGAGTAGACGACGATGAATGCCGCAATGGCCCAACCCATGCGCGCGCCTTGCTCTTTGAGCATGACCAGCAGATTCGCGATGCACGGAATGAACAGAGTGATGACGGTCAACGCGATCACGGCCTGGTTCGCATTGAGGCTTCCGGCCCGTTGCAGGGCGAAGAGGCCGGCCGCGCCGTAGTCTCGGCGCAGGAACCCGATCACAAACGCATTCGTTGTCTCGATGGGAAGTCCCAGACCGTTCACAATGAGCGGGCCGAGCAGCGTCTGCAGGGCCTTCAGTCCGCCCGTGGCGTCGAGCACGTAAAGCAGCAGCGTTCCAACGATGAACAGCGGAACGGCCTCTTTCAAGTACCACTCCGTGCGGGCAGCGACTTTGATCAGGATGTTGGACAGTCGCGGAATACGCATGGGCGGGATCTCGAGCATGAAATCACCGGAGTCGCCGGGAACCACCTTCGAGGCCGCCCATCCGGCCAACACGATCGTCATCAGCGTGACGCCGAGCCAGATCGCGGCCGCGACCAGGCCGAGAGGGGCGAGCATCGCCAGAATCACTCCGAGTTGAGCGGAGCAGGGAACGCCGAGAGCGAGCAGCAGGGTCACGATGGTGGCCTGCTTCTTGGAGTCGAGAATTCGCGTCGTGAGAGTCGCCATCGTGTCACAGCCGAGGCCGAGAACCATTGGCAGCACTGCCTTGCCGTTCAGCCCGATGCGACGGAACCCGCGGTGCAGCAGGACGGCCAGGCGAGGCAGGTAGCCGGAATCTTCCAGCAGTCCGAATAGCGTGAAGAACGTGATCACCACCGGCAGCACGATGGCAATCGCATAAGTGAGGGCCATGGTGATGACGCCATAGGGACCGACCAGAAGGTCATGGACGATGCGTGCGATCTTCTCGGGCACTGTGGTCGCGGCGCCGGTATAGACGGCGGTCAGCACGGAGTCGGTGATCTCGTGCTGATGGGGGAAGCGCGCGACCGCATCCATGGCGCGAATCGCCACCGGATTGATCCATCGCTCGAACACTTGCGTTTGTGTAAAGTCCACAAGCGTTCCCGCTCCAATCTTTCCGACGAAGAACCAGGCCAGCGCGAGCACGAGAAGCAGAATGAGAGGTCCCCAGACCCGGTGCATGCAAACGGCGCCGATCTTCTGACTCTTTGCGTCGTCGCGTCCTACAGCCGCCTGCTGGATCGAGCCCAGGAGCCGGTCGACGGCGGCGACACGGCAATGAGCGATCGCCACGCCCGCTGGAGCAGCAAGCTGGCGTTGAGCGAGGGCTCGAATCTCATCCAGGTGAGTGAGCACCGGCTGCGGACACGACGCGGTGAGGAGGGGACGAAGCGTGGCATCGCCCGCGAGAATGGACAGGGCCACGCCGCGATTGGCCAGCTGAGGTGCATGAGGCATCAGTGCTGCCAGAACCGACGTGACGCCTTCTTCGAGGGCGCGCGGATAAGGCGTGGCCATGGAGCTCCGCGCCGCGGCTGCGAGATCCTGCTTCAGGCGTCCGATGTTCCACCGGCGCAGGGCTGAGACCGCGACGACCGGGATGCCGAGAGCGGCGGACAGAGCCTCGACGTTTGGACCCTCCTCCATGCTCTTCAGTTCATCCGCCATGTTCAGAACGAGCGAGAACCGGACCGCGTACTCGCTGAGCTGCAGGGTGAGCAGCAGCGTGCGTCGCAGATTGGCGACGTCACCGATCTGCGCAACCTGCAGATCCTTGCTCTGCAGGAGCAGATCGCGCGCGACCACCTCGTCCTGCGACTGCGGCAGCAGGCCGTTGACCCCCGGAGTGTCGATGATCAGGCGTGACGTACCGCCGATGTCCGCCAGCGCGGTGGTCATCTCCACCGTGGTTCCCGGGTAGTTGGAGACCGTGACGTAACGGTTGGTCAGTCGCGTGAACAGCAGCGACTTGCCGACGTTCGGGTTCCCGACCAGCAACAGTGGCGGCGATTCGGGATTGTCGAGGTCGAGCCGATTCTTGTGTGCTAGCTGCGACATAGTCTCAAACGAGACAGTACGATTTCGCTCGGAGCGCGGGTCGTGATCACCGTCACTCGCGGAAGTGACAGCCGACGGCCGCGGGATGCTCACGCGCTGTGGTGATGCGGATCATCCGGCCTCGACGCGAGCTGTGCGATGAGTTCCCAATGGACCATGAACACACTCCCGAAGCCATTCGTCATCGCCTCAGCGGCGGCCCGCGGCAGAGTTACCTCCGCGAC
>JANMSA010001027.1:0-9972 GCA_031388865.1 Acidobacteriota bacterium
GCGTCAGGCGGCGCGCGCGCGCCGGATCGCGTTGCGCCATGAGCACGGCGATGCGGGCCCGGGTTCGCGACTCCCAGTCGTCGAGATCGAGTTGCAGCGGCGGCGGGTTGTGGCGAGGGAGGATCGCGAGCGCGACAGGGAGCATGTACAGGCGCGAGACGTGAACGAGGTCGAACGTGCTCCCTTCCACACGTGCCAGTCTCCGGCGCAGCAGGGGAGTGGGGGCGGCCCAGTCCCATGATGGCGTTCGTGGCATGCCGCACTTGGCGACGATCCGGCGCGCCAGGAGGAACAGATCGTTCCTGCTCTGGAACGGCAGGACAATCGTCTCCTCTGCCAGCCCGGACACCGCGCGCAGGTCCTCCAGCGCCTCATCCGGGAACGCAGGACTCCCCGCGACGACGGTGACGCGATGATCGCGCGACAGGCCGCGCAGAAAGAGCCAGCAGCGCATGCGCAGACCGCTGCGCGATGGACTGGGAAGCGCAGGAGCCACGAACAGCACGCGGCCACTCATGCCGCGTAGTACTTGAGCAGGCTGCGGCGTGCGCGCAGGTTCGCCAGACGAAAGCGCAGCTCGTTCAGCAGCAGAATCGGGGAGCCCACCACCCGACGCAGATCGCTCATGCGCAGGTGTCCGCCGCGACGCACGTTCAACGCGACGATCTTCAGCGTCGCCAGAAAGACGTCATCGGGCGTGGTCAGCAAACCGTCGTCGAGCATCCTGCGGTAGCACTCTTCCACGTCGCGCACGCGATCGGTCGAGCGTGTAATGTTCCCGGCGTGCCGGCGGACGAATGCGTAGACCCGGTCATCGAGCATGAACCGCGCTCCCCCTGCGGCGACGGTCGCGAAAAAGTAGGTGTCCTCGCCCTGGCGGAGATGTTCGGGAAAACGCGTGGTGCCGATGGCGCGGCGGCGGAAGACGCAGGACTGGATCGGAATCGTGTAGCGCATCAGCGCCGAAACGGGCCGTACCTCGATCCATTCTCGAGGGATTGCTCCCCCCTGATGCGCATGACGAAGTGGCTGCGCGGCCAGACGCCGGTAATCGAAAAGCAGCGCGACCGGATAGCTGGCATCGAGGCTTTCGGGCATGAAGAAACATTCATACAGGAACACCACGACGTCGCCATCCGGGCGCTTGGCGAAGACACCGAGCGCGTCTTCGACCATGCGCGGATGGATGAGGTCATCGTCGTCGAGGAAAATCACGACGTCGCCGGAGACCCTCTCGATTCCGGAGTTCCTCGCAGCGGCAGCGCCACGCGGCTGGTCATGCCGCAGCACGGCGATCGAAGGCGCGAGGCTCTCCAGCGCGGGCCCGTCGAGACGGATGGCGGAGCCGTCGTCGACCACTACGATCTCGTCGACGCTGTGGGTCTGCAGCAGCACCGAGCGGATCGCCGATTCGATGAGATGCGGACGATCCCGCGTGGGGATGATCACGCTGACGGTGGGCGGGTGTGTCACGCGGAGCCCCCAAGGCGCAGCGCTGTCCGTGCCGTGCTCCACCATCGTTCCCGCACGGACCGTCGCGGCGGCAGATGGCGACGCGCGAGGATGTTGTACGTCGTGTCCACCGTGGCGATGTGCTTCTCCGTCAGACATCCGGCGTGAAACGACGAGAAATCCCGGCGACGGCGCGACCACCACAGATGGCTCCAGAGGTGAATGCTCACCACCCCCTCAAGGTTGCTCTCGCATCCTTCCAGCAGTGATGCGATCCCCTCGACGGTCCACGCGAACCTGTAGAAGGTGCGCTGCGCCTCGATGTGAAGGAGGTCCGGATGGCGCGCCTGGAGCTGTGCCGGCAGCAGTGTGGAATGCGCGCTCCACGTGCCGTCGAAAGCCTTCTTCATTCCGCCGAGCCAGCGCCGGCCGAACTCCGCGCCCGGCTCCGCCATGATCACGGCGTTGCACAACGACGCCTGCGGCGGAGCCCCGGCCCGCGGGACCACGTCCGCCTCCCGGCCAAGCACGAACGGCATCTCCCACAGCCGTTCCGGAAAGGGAGCGACGAAGATGGTGTCGATGTCCGCATACACACCCCCGGCTTCGAGCAGACGCTCCAGGCGGATGAAGTCGGAATGGTGGGCGTAGCTGTAGCGCGCCACTCCGGCATCCGCGTAGCGATACCCGGAGACGAACGGGTCGAGGGGCACGCGGACGGGAGTGACGAACTCCCTCGCCAGGTCCCAGTAGGGTCCCCACGGCTGGTGGTGGTAGTAGAAGTAGATCGCCTCAGGCGCGTTGACCGCGCGGCAGGATTCCAGACAAAGATAGAACGCCAGATGAAACGCTTCTGTCTGTTCGCGAAGGCCGAACACGAAGTGGAACGTCCTGGGAATGCGTGTCATGCAAGCGGATCCATCGAGTAAGGCTGCAGCGCCGCTGTGAGTGTGAGTTATTGGCGCCATGATACATGAGGACGCACCCGATCCCGTGTCGGACCGGTCGTCGAGCACCACGGAATCAAGCGGGATTTATGAGGGGCATGTCCGGCAGTGGCGGTACCAGGCGTAGGCGCGAAGGCTGGGGACGAACAAGAAGAGCTTTGGCCGCTTCACCATCAACGCGCGCATCGGGTTCACACGAAGTACCGGGAGACCTCGGACAGCTACTCCTCGTCGATGAGATAGCTGTGAAACCGGTGGCCAAACACTTGCGATGTCGTGACGGAGGCGATGTCCGACGGCGAATTGCCTCAGCCTTCATGAGGAGTCCGTGTGATGCCGTCTTTGCCGGATCCGCTCTCCGTGCGCGCTTCGCCGCGGTTGTCAGTTGTCAGTTTTCTGCGCTGTTGCACCTGGGCGCCAGACTTCGAATACTCACACGGTGGCGTTGGCCGCATGTTCGAACTTGCGAGGCTCTCGGGTCCGCTGATGTGCCCGAGTGCGCAGACAACCGACAACCGAAACCGACAACCCGCGCGCGAGGACGCGCTAGAACGCGTACCCCAGCGTGATGAAGTACTGAAGACTGTCCTCGTACCAGCGGCGGTCGAGTGGGTGCGCGATGTCGATGCGCACAGGTCCTACGGGTGAGAGGTAGCGGAATCCGAAGCCGACGCCATAGCGGAGCTTGTCGAAGTCGAGGCGGTCCGTCCTGTAGACATTGCCCGCGTCGACGAAAATCGCTCCTCCGAGAGTGGAGAACATCGGGAAGCGGTACTCCGCGTTCAGCAGCAACAGGCCGCTGCCGCCCCGCGGAAGGATCGGCCCGTAGTCGATCGTCCCGTCATCGCGGAGTGTCGTGCGCTGATAGAGCGTCGGCTGGCAGTCTTCCGTCTGCGTGAGATCGATGTAGCCGTCGTCAGGCGAGCTCCTGCACAACTCCCCGAGCTGGTCGAGTCCGAAGCCGCGGTGCGAAACCTCGCCGCCGGCGGTGAAGCGCTCCGACAGCGGTACGTCGCTGCTGAGCGACCCTCCCTTCGACTGAATGAGACCCACGCGACCCGACAAGGCGATCACCGTTCGCTTACTGACGGGGAGGTAGTAGGCGCCCTGCAGGAACTCTTTCAGAAAGTGCGCCGTCGCTCCTGATCTCGGAGTGTCACAAACGCCCAGCGGGTCGGGCTCGCGACAGCCGCCGGAGAACATCGGGAACGCGTACTCGACCGAAGCGCTCGTAAAGAAGCCGCGGTGCGGGTCAATGATGTCGTCGCGCGTGTCCCAGAAGAACGTCGGTGCGATGCTGGAGATCTGGATGTCGAGTAGCGCGCGGTCGAAGTCCTCCACGGGAACGCCGTTGAAGATGTCGTCGCACAGCACGCCTTCCTTACACTGCGAGATCTTGTATTCGTAGCGCAGCGACCAGCGCGTGCGCTGCAACGCGACCTTGCTCGCCTCGATGGAAAGGCCGCGCTGCAGGATCGTCGTGCCGCGGCGCGTCGAGTCGTCGCTCTGGAACACCTGCAGTTGCACCGGCACATCCCAGCGGCTGATGAACGGCTCGCGGTAGGTGAGGAAGAGCTCCTGTTCGTCGCGACCGGCGACGACTTCCAGGCCGAGGTAGCGGCCGGTGCCGAAAAGGTTGCGGTGTGCCGCGGCGACGGCCACCCGTTCCTCGAAGTTGGAGCCGCTGCCGGCTTCCTGTCCGCGTTCGAGACGCAGACCGACCGAGCCGGTCAGCGTCAGGTTCTTTCCTTCCTCCACCTGAATCACCACGTCGCGATCGCCGACGCTCGTCCCGGTCTGCTCGGGCTGGATCTCGGCACGTTGGAAGATGCCCAGCCGGTAGAGCTCGCGTTGCGCTTCGAGCATGGCGCCGTAGCTGAACGGATCGCCCGCATCGAGGTTTGAGCGGCGCAGGATCACGTCGCGATCGGTGTACGTGTTGCCACGGACGATCACTTCGCCGACGTTGACGTGCGGTCCTTCCGCGACGACATACGCGACGGTTGCGCTGGTCTTATCCGCACTGACCTCCACCCGTGGCGCGACCTGCACCTCGGTGTGGCCGCTACCGGCGTAATAAGACTGCAGCGCCACGACATCGTCACGAAGGATCTGCGGGTTGAGGGGCTGGCCTGCAACGAGAAGGGGCTCTGGCGCTTCCGGATGATGGTCCGAATCCACGCCCTCGACACTCACGGCTCCCAGAAGCGTTTGCGGACCCTCCGTCACCGGAAAGTCCACAGTCATCGTCCTGGCGGCGTCGTTCAGCGTCACAACAGGCGTGCCGGCGGCCGCCTCGGAGAAGCCCTGCAACCGGTAGTACGACTCGACCGCCTCGCGATCGTCCTCGATCTGTCCCCGGGTGACGCCCGTCGGGCGGCGGAGGAGGGTGCTGATCGACCGGCGGATTCCGCCGCTCGGGCTGGTAGCAGCAACGCTGCGCAACTCCTTCTCCGGGGTCTTGATGTTGCCGCTGAAGGTCACGCTGGCGAGGCGGAATCGCGGACCGGCGCTGACGTGGAAGGTGGTTGTCCACAGGTTTGCCTCGCGATCGAACTCGCTCTCCGTGTCGACGGCGGCGTTGTAGTGGCCGCGCTGCTGCAGACCGCGGACGATCCCGTCGGCGGCCTGGTCGACGGCGTCCTCGCTGTACTCCTGATTGCGTGAGAACGGCAGCCATCGGCGCACAGCGCGCCGCTCGATGCCTTCGACCTGCACCTTCACAGTGGGGCCAACGGCCACCCGATAACGCAACGTCACGCCTTTCGTCGCGGGATCGTAGACGTTGCTGACGAAGTCGATATCGGCACGACGGTAGTTGCGGCGCACCAGAAAATTCTTGATGCGGTCCGCATCCTCACGCGCCTGGCTGAGCTGGAACGTGGAGCCCGGCTTACGCCGCATGCGGGCGATCAACTGTGGCCGGGTGAAGGGCGCTGTGTCGCCATCGAGCACCACCTCCGCGACCTTTGCCTGCACTCCAGGAGTGACGTGAAAGATCACGTCCGCGAGACTGCGCAGGCGATCGAAGTTCGTCTCCGCATCGACGGTCGCCTCCAGGTAGCCGTAGCGTCGCAACAGGTCCTGAATCGCCGCCGCACTGTCGTCGACAGCATCGAGCGAAAGGACTTCGCCGCTGCGCACGGTCAGCTCCCTTTGCGCGCGGGTGCGGTCGCGTCGGGGCACGCCTTCAAGCTCGATCCCGTCGACGCGGTAGTGGAGGAAGAGTGCGAATGTGAGCACCACCCCTCCCGGAGCGGGTGCGGCATCGACACGAACGTCGCGGAAGTTGCCCGTGCCGAAGAGCTTCTTGATCGACGACTGGAGCTCGCGGATCGTCACTGCCTGCCCGGGCTTCAACGTGACCTCGCTCGCGACCGCGGTCGTGTCGAACCGTGCGTCCGCGCGAAAGTTGATCTGAGTGATGAGCTGATTGTCGGCCACGCGCGTGTTCACCGCGGTGACTGGCGGAAGCGGAGTTTGCGTCGCCGGTGCGGCCGGCGTGTTTGCAGAACCACGATCCGTCATCGTCGCCGCTGTTGCGAAATCCTCCTCATCGTCGTCGCGGCCGAGGGTCCAGTGCGCGTCGTACCGGCGACGGCCGCGGGCGTCGAGGCGGTACTCGTCTGCTTCATCGCGCGTGAGTTGCAGCGAGTAGTCGCGATTGACGAGCCATTCCAGCACCTGTTTGCTCTGCTGATTCTCGAGGTTATAGACGAGCAGGAAACGGATCCTGTTCGACAGACGTTTCTCGAATGTCACGCGAGTCCCGGAGCCCGCGGAGCCCAGCGCGCCCGGGTCCACCGAGAAGGAGTCCACGAATGGAAACACGCGAGAGCCGATGAGCGAGCCGAGGCTCTGGTAGAGCAGCGACTGTCCCATCACACCGAGACCGGCCTGCTGTGTTCCGGTCGTGCCTCCACCGAGTCCGCCGAAGCCGAGAATCGAGAAAAGCGTGATGTCGCTGGCAGGAGGATCGCTGGTAATGGTCGGCGAGATGCGGTCGAGTGTGCCGGTGATGTTCACGGTCACGTCGTACGGACCGCTCTCCGACTCCGAGCCGAATCCGTTGACCGTTCCCTCGATGGTGACGTCGAAGAACGGGTCGATCCGGAAAGGATTCTGGAATCCGATCGTGCCCCGTACGACGCGGTAGTCGACACCCTGGATGCGCACCGTGCCACCCTCGTTGAGACCGACTTCGCCGAGGATGACCGGATTGGCGACGGTGCCGGTCACGTCGAGCTCCGCCGTCCCGGTCACCTCCGCGATGTTGTTGCGGATGGCCAGAGTCTCAGGTGCCGTCAGCCTGATGCGCAGGTCAACGCGATCCTGCCAGGTTGCGGCGGAAGACGTGGAGGCAACGCGCGAGCGCGACAGGATTGCGTCGAGCAGTGTCTGCTGGATGTCGAAGTCGCGAAAGTAAAGTGCGCGCGTGACGTCGACGTCGCCGGTGATGGAGGCGCGCTCGAGATCGCCTGCGACCAGGAGCGTGAAGCTCCCTTCCACGGTCACGCCTTCAAAACCGCGGAAGGCCACGTCCGTGCCTTGCAGCGTAATGCGTGCGCGCGAGGGCTTCATCCCTTGCAGCGTGATGAAGCCGCCCGCGACGACCTGTCCGCCGCCGACGGTGGCGCGCAGGGATTCGATCTCGATACGGTCGGCGAAGAAACGCAATCGGCCATTGATCTCGTCGATGAGCTGCGGAAATCCCGCGAACTTCACCTCGGCATCGATCAGGTCCGCCGTGCCGACAATCCGCGGAGCAGCCATCGTCCCGCCTGCATGGATCGCCACATCCATGTGACCTTCCGCACGGATGTCGGGAGCAAAGAGTTGAAGCAGCGCGGCCTCGATCCGGCCGCGGACATCCACATCGATCTTCTTGTCGCCGGTAATCTCCGCGAATCCTGTGACGGCAAACGTAGAGTCGGTGCGGCGCAGTTCGAAGGCATCGAACTCGACACGACCGTTGCGCAGCGACACGCGCAGCGGCTGCGGCGCTGTGAACTCGTTGTTGGCGATCGCGAGGTTGAACACGGGCGCGGTGGCCTCGATCACCAGTGCTTCGATCGGCGAGAGTCGTCCGCCAAGCTTGAGATCGACGACGAGATTGCCGGAGGCTGGCAGCGACGCAGTGGCCGGTGAGATCGCGAGCGCCCGGGCGATGTCGGTTACGGAGACTCGCACCGTGCCATCGACGGCGAGGCTCTCGCCGATGACACCCTCACCTTCGATCGTGACGATGTTCGCGAGCGCGCCGCGTACGATCAGCCGTCCGCCGCGGATGGCGATGTAGAGCGACGGGGGTGCGGCTCCCGCAGGAAGATTCAAGCCGCGCAGCGTTGCGTTCTCGAGCGTCGCTTCGACGACCAGTTCCGGATCCGCAAACGTCCCCGCGCCGGTCGACTTGAGGATCAGGCTGCCGCCGAGGAGGTCGCTGATGCCCGCCAAAAGCTTCAGTTTCGACGGATTGATCGCGCTCGACTCGATGGTGTAGTTGAAACGCTCGTTGGTGAGGTCGAGCTCCGCTGAGCCGCGAATCTCGCCGGCGGGAGCCTGCACGAGCACGTTCGTCGCCTTCATCCGCCCTTCGGTGAACACGATGTTCGCTGAGGCGAGATCGACCGCCTCGCCCATGATCGCCCCATTGCGCACGGTCACGCTGCCGCTGCCTTCGAGAGCTTCCTTCCGTCCCGCCAGTTTCAAGGTCCCGGTGAGATCGCCGGTCACAGGGATGTCGGCGAAGTCGAGGAACGACGCGATGTCGGCGACGGGGAAATTCGTCGCCGCGATGTCGAGGTCGAACGCCACGTTGCCATCGCCTGGCAGCCAGTTCAGCGTTCCGTTCAGCACGAGCGTAGCCATGCCGTCTTTGGCAGGGCGGCGAATGATCGTATTGAGGAACGTCGCGCGGCCGTTCTCCGGCGTGCCGGCAATGATCATCCGGCCGGTGGCCAGCCCTTCACCGATCTTCAGATCGAGACCGACGGCGTCGATGGCGCGTTGCGCGGAGTAGCCGTTCGCCTCGACCGCGAGGTCGAAGACGGGACCCGGGCCCGACTCGGGGAAGGCCACCGTGCCCGTCAGGGCGAGTCGCCCACCGCGATCCATGAAGACGCCTCGATCGAACGTCAGCACCGAGGAGTCGCCGTTGTAGCGCAGCTCGATGTCCGCATCACCGAGCAGCACTTCGTTGTAAAGCATCTGCGAGCCGGAGATCTTCGCGACAACCTGTGGCTTCTCGATGGCGCCGCGCACAGTGCCTGTGATCGTCCCGGTGCCGCCCAGACCGAGAAGCTCGTAGTCGGTCTTGCCTGCGGAGTGCGCGAAGTTGAAGCCGATGCGATCGAGCTCGGAGAAGTCTGTGCTGCGGATGTTCATCCGCAGATCGGTGACCACACCTTCGATCTTCATCGTGCCGGCCAGACTCACGTGCGACGCGTCGGTGTCGAGCTCCGCGCGGCGGAACGTCACTACGCCGCTAGCGAGCCCAAAGTCCGTCGTGCCCGTCAGGCCGGTCGGATAGCGCGCTCGCGAGAATGCTACGGCGCTCTTCGACAGCCGAGCCGTTCCCTCGCCCGCACCTTCGAGCACCTTGTCCTTGTTCCAGCGGTACGCGAGGTTGCCCGTCGCCGCGCCGCGCAGTCCCGTGTTCTCGATGCCCCAGTCGCTGAAGAGCGGCTCGATGCCGATCCCGTCATAGCGCAGGTCGATCTTCATCGGGTACGGCTCCGCATACTTCGCGAGCGAGTAGTGCGCGCCGATCGTGCCTCCGCCGTAGCCGGCTTTCTCGACGTCGAGGATGAGGTTGTCACCGGTGACCTTCAGCCGGCCTTTGGCCTTCGTGAGCTCGTACACGTCGGCTGCAATTCTCGGTGAACTCCAGCCGCCGCTGAGCTCGAAGACACCCGCTTTGCCCTGCAGCCTCGAGTCGAGCGCGAAGGTGCCGGTGAGCGTTTTCTCCACCCTGAAAATCTCGCGGATGCGATCGAGCTCGAGCCGCGACGTCAGCCGCAGGTCATAGGCCGCCTCGCTGAGTGGATCGATCCGGCCGGATACGAAAGCGTCGATGCCGCGTCCGCGCAAGGCGACGGAGCGCAGCGCGAGCACGCCGGGGGTGAAACGGAATCCGCCGCGCATGGCGACGTCGAATGGCTCGTAGTCCTGCAGCTGCACGCGCAGGCGCGGGCTGTTCATGAGCCCCTCGTAGAGATTCTCCGCGGTCGTGACGGTGATGGTCGAATCGATCTTTTCAGCGACGGCGAGGATGTCGTGTTTGCGATCGTTGAAGCTGAACGCGCCGTTGTTGATGAAAAGCTTCCCGATTGCGAGCCTGTAGATCTCGAAGCGCCGGCGGGGGCCGGTCTTCCACTGCGGAAAGTTGTGAGTGCCGTCTGGCAGAATCTCGAACCAGAGCTGCGGGTCGCGCACGTCGACGCGATTGACTTTCACCTCGCGCCCCCAGAACGACTGCAGGCCGCCGGCGATCTCCACTTCTCGAACCGTGGCGAAGTACTTAGCGGCGCCGCCCGGTGCGTTCGCGATGCGCAGGTCGTGGAGGATGATTCGT
>JANMSA010001043.1:0-19013 GCA_031388865.1 Acidobacteriota bacterium
CAGCTCGCAGCTCGCAGGAGGCCGCCGCGCCCCCACGATCAGCTCAAACGTGGCCGGGTGGCGTCCTCCTGAGAGCTGAGAGCTGCGAGCTGCGAGCTAGACAACAAATGAAGCGTTTCATCGAATGGGACACGATCGACGTGCGCGTCGACGGTGGAAAATTGAACGCGATGGTCACCGAGACCATTGCGAAAGATCCCATGCTGGAGCGGCTGCATCTGACGTTTACGAACGGACTGCTTCGCATCGAAGGGTCGGTGAGGAAGTTCATCAGCATCCCGTTCACCGTCGAGATCACGCAGATTCAGGCCGGCGGCACGACGGTCCGCGTTCCTCTCGCGCGGATCGCGGCGGGGCCCATTCCGGTGCCTACCCTCCTGGTTGGCCTGATCCGCGACCGTTTTCCCAAAGAACTCGTGCGCTATGAGGATCCGGCCACGCTGGTCCTGTCGCTGGACCGCTTCTTGCCATCCTTTGTCGCTGCGGACATCCAGAAGATCTGGATCATCGACGGTGGCCTGGCTGTGACCCTCGGTCGCGGCGGCGCCGATCTTCCCACCGGAGGCATCCATGGACCCAAAGCCTGAGAACGAGATTGAAGAAACAATGCGCAAGAGCACGGAGCCGGCGGGTCCCGTGTCGAGGGAGCGCGCCGACCGCTTCTACGATCGGATGCGCGAGAACATTCGTGGCTACCTCGAGAAGAAGGGCACGGCCGTGGGGGCTGCAGGGGAGTACCTGCTCCTTGCGCCCGACGTGTTCGTGCTCCTGTGGCGCCTCGTGAACGACGGCCGCGTCAGCGGCAAGAACAAAGTGATGCTCGGCAGCGGCCTGGCGTACTACCTGTTTCCGCTCGACATCATGCCGGAGGCCGTGCTCGGCCCGATCGGATACCTCGACGACCTCGTGTTCGGCGTATACCTGCTCAACCGGATGCTCATTGATACCGACGTGGAAGTTCTCCGGGAGCACTGGAGCGGCCGGGACGACATCCTCGCGTCCATCCGCAACGTCCTCAATGCTGCCGATAACCTGGTCGGAAGCGAAATCCTGGGCCGGTTCAAGAAGGACCCCAAGTGATCGAATGTAAGAGATAGGTCGGTTCAGGAGAGCGCGGCTGCGAGTCGCGCTTTTTTATCTCCAAATGGTGGAAATTTGTGGACTTGAGTGGCCAGGAGTGGTACAAACTAGCCCGAACCATTACGGATTAAGGCTCTACGCATCGTGGAACTCAACGTACTCATGGGGCACAGCCCCGCGAAAATCGACGAGAAGGGGCGGCTCAAGGTCCCCGCCAGTTTCCGCAAGATCATTGAAGAGCGATACGGAGCGGAGTGCTTCATCACCTCCACCGATGGGGAGCGAGCGCTGGTGTATCCGCTGCCGGTGTGGTTCGAGTTCCAGGCGCGACTGGCGAAGGTCCCATCGACTTCCCAGGCCAAGGCCAAGTTGCTGGAGCGGGTGAACTACTTCGGCCAGGTGGGAGTGATCGACGCTCAGGGGCGGATTCTTGTGCCCGCAGTGCTTCGCGAAGTCGCAGGCATTGCAGACGACGTGGTCGTCCTCGGCAGCCAGGACCATCTGATCGTCTGGAACGAACCAAAGATGAAGCAGCGTCTCGAAGAGACGCCGTTGACGACGGAAGACTTCAAAGAGTTGGAGTTACACGGGGTGTAGTGAGCTTCGCAGTTGCTGGTTGCTGGTTTCTGGTTGTTTGTGGTGCGCCGGCTGATGCGATCCTGCAAGCAACCAGCAACGAGCAACTAGAAACATGATTCACGAGCCCGTTCTTTTAAAACCTGTTCTCGAGTTTCTCGAGCCCGATCGTCCGGACGGCGTTTTCGTCGACGCGACGGTAGGGCTGGGTGGGCATGCGGAAGCGCTTCTGGAGCGCCATCCTCAGGTCCGTCTGGTCGCGATCGATCGCGATCCCGAGGCGCTGGAGCGGTCACGGGAGCGGCTGAGCCGTTTCGGCGACCGGGTGACGTTCGTCCGCGGACGTCACGAAGAGCTCATTGAAATCCTGAAGCAGTCCGGCACGGAGCGGGTCAGCGGTCTTCTCGCCGATCTGGGAGTGTCGTCGATGCAGCTCGATGATGCGTCGCGCGGGTTCTCATTCCGTTTCGACGGTCCGCTCGACATGCGCATGGGGCAGGAAGGTGGAAGCGCTGCCGACCTGGTGAACATGCTCGACGAGTACGAGCTGGCGCGCATCATCCGCACGTATGGCGAGGAGCCGATGGCGCGGCGGATCGCGGCGGCCATCGTCGAGGCCCGGGTCGAAGAGCCCATCGTCACGACCTCGAAGCTGGCGGAGGTGATCCGCACGGTGAAGAGGCCGCGCTACAACGAGATCGATCCTTCGACGCTCACATTCCAGGCCCTGCGCATCGCCACCAATGAGGAGCTTGCGGGCCTCGACCAGTTCGTCGACGACGCTGTAAGCACGCTCGAGAAGGGCGGCCGGGTGGCGATCATCTCGTTCCATTCACTCGAGGACCGGATCGTCAAGCGCGCCTTCCGCCGCCTCGCGGGCGAGTGCACCTGCCCGCCCAACATGCCCATATGCGGGTGCGGCGCAACGCAGGTCATCGAGATTCTGACCGGAAGGCCGGTCACTGCTTCAGAAGAGGAAGAGCAATCGAACCCGCGATCGCGCAGTGCGAAGTTGAGAGTCGCGGAGAGAGTCTGAAGTCGTTGTCAGTTGTCGGTTGTCAGTTATCTGAGAATTCAGCGCGATGCTGCCCAGACAACTGACAACCGAGAACCGACAACAAACGTAGCAAAGCGGAGTCAAGGAACAAGGGTGAAGGTTGGGGAAGGGTTGGGCGTGTGTGTGGTCCGGGAGCTCGGGAGGGGTGGAGCGTGGGGCGTGGGTGTGAGCGGATGGTTTCCGGACCGCGCTAGAAGGCAGATCTTCACCCTTGTTCGTTGGTTTCGCGCGCGGTGCGCCAGTCCCGGTCATGTACACGCAGAAAAAGCCAATCGACAACACTCACATCGTGCGCGAGCGGGATCGCCAGCGAAACCGTGAGCTTTTCGCCATTCTTTCCCTCGGTGTCCCGATCGGCCTGTTTCTGCTTCTCTTCACCTGGCAGAACCTGGAAGTGATCCGCCTGGGCCGCGAAGCTTCGCGGCTCCAGAAGAACCTGCAGACCGTAGACGCCGAGCATAAATCGTTGCAGGCGGAACTCGATCGCAGGACGTCCTTTGATGCGGTCGAGAAGAAGGCCACCGCGCTCGGTTTTGCGCCGACCGATGCGAAGACGATCGTCATCGTTCAAAGTGCAGACGGCGGATCGCGCAGCGCAGAAGCGCCGCCGCCCTTCATGCCTGCAGGTGCGCCATGATGCCTTCCTTCGCTTTACGCTCTGTGCTCTGCGCTCGGGCCAGGCGGTGGGGATGTTGATCTCCCAGCGCCGTCTTCTGCAGGTCTTCGCCGTACTGGCCGCGTGGGCTCTCGTAGTCTGCGGACGCCTCATCCAGGTGCAGCTCGTCCGGCACGAGCACTATGTGGCCCGCGCGCAGCGGCAGCAGGAGCGCACTCTGGCGCTCAATCCTGTGCGCGGCTCCATCCTCGACCGCCGCGGACGCGTCCTCGCGGAAAGCGTGGCGGCGGAGTCCATCTACGCGGATCCCCAGGCGATCGGGGATCGCCGGAGCGTAGCGCGCAATCTATCCAGGGTGCGCGGCCTGGGCCTGACTGCGCGCGAGCTCGAGGCCAAGCTGCGCGGCAATAACAGCTTCGCCTGGATCGCACGGCAACTTCCGCTCGAGACTACAGCGGAAGTCCGCAAGCTCGCACTGCCCGGAATCTACTTCCTCGAGGCGCATCGTCGTACCTATCCGCGCGCAATGCTGGGCGCGAATGTCATCGGTTACGTGGGCGTGGACGGCGACGGGCTGGGCGGGATCGAGCAGACGTTCGACGGCTACGTTCGCGGCACCGCCGGCAAGGTCACTCTGCTCAAGGACGCTCGCCGCGGTGTCTACCTCGTGGGTGGAGACGGCGCCAACCGCGCTCGCGACGGGCATGATGTCGTGCTCACCCTCGACACCGTGATCCAGTTCATCGCCGAGCGAGCGCTGAAGAACGCAGTCGAGCACTTCCGCGCGTCGGGCGGCTCCGTGATCGTCATGGACCCAAACAGCGGGGACATTCTGGCGATGGCTTCGGCGCCGACGTTCGATCCGAACCGTTTTCGCAATTACCCGCCGGCGGCGTGGAAGAACCGCACCGTTCAGGATTCCTACGAGCCAGGCTCCACCTTCAAGATCATCACCGCCGCGGCCGGACTCGAAGAGCAGCTGGTGACGCCATCGCAGCTCCTCGACTGCGGCAACGGATCGATCACCGTCGGAAACATCACCATCAGCGAACACGACGATCATCGTTACGGGCTGATCTCCTTTGAAGATGTGATCGTTCACTCCTCCAACGTGGGCACCGTCCGCGTTGGACTGGCGCTCGGCGAACAGCGCCTCGATCGCTGGATTCGACGCTTCGGCTTCGGGCAGAAAACAGGCATTCTGCTCCCGGGTGAGACATCCGGGCTCCTCGCTCGCACGGAGAAATGGACGCGCGTCTCGCCAGCCAGCATTTCCATCGGACAGGAGATTGGCGTGACACCACTGCAGGTCGTCCGCGCGGTGAGCTCGGTCGCCACCGGCGGAGTGCTCATGGAGCCACGCGTCGTGAAGAGTGTGCTCGACCATGATGGAAAGACGGTCTACGAGCCCGCACGGAAGCCACCTGTACGGGTGATGTCCGAGAAGACTGCCGCCGTTCTCAACGAGATCCTGAAGAACGTCGTGTCCCGTGGGACGGGGGCAAATGCTGCTCTCGCGGAGCATGTCGTCGCCGGGAAAACAGGGACGGCACAGAAGGCGTTCGGCCGTGCCGGCTATATCGACGGCCGCTATGTCAGCTCGTTTGCGGGCTACGTTCCCGCTGACCGGCCGCGGCTGGCCATCCTGGTTGTGATCGACGAACCGCGCGGCGAGCACTATGGCGGCGCAGTCGCCGCGCCGGCCTTCCGCGAGATCGCGGAAGGCACTCTCCGTTACCTCGGAGTGCCCCCCTCTCTTCCTGCGCGCTCGATCGGCGTCAGCGAGCCTCTGCTGGCGGCGTTTTCGCAACCCCGCCGGCCTGCGGGTGCGGCGTCGGGTGTGCCCGATCTGCGAGGGCTCGATGCGCGCTCCGCCGTCGCGCGCGCCGTCTCCAGCGGACTGGCCGTGCGGACCATTGGAAGCGGTGTGGTGACTTCACAGGAACCTGAGCCGGGCGGAGCGCTGCCGAGCAATCGAAGAATGACACTGCGACTCGAGGCTCGCGGATGAGACTCGCGGACCTCCTGCAAGACGTACCCGTCCGCGAAGTACGCGGCGACGCGAACGTGGAGATCACGTCCGTAACGCCCGACTCCCGTCTGGTGACGAAAGGCACGCTCTTCGTAGCGATCCCCGGGACCGCGAGAGACGGCGCGGCGTTCATCCCCCAGGCGGTTGAAAAGGGCGCGACTGGAATCGTCACTACGTCTCCACCGCCAACCGCCAACCGCCAACTGCCAACCGTCATCGTCGAGGACCCTCGCGCCGCACTGGCACTCATCGCCGCAAACTTCTACGGCCGTCCGGCTGGCGCGCTGTCGCTCGTTGGCGTCACGGGCACCTCGGGCAAGACCACCACAGCCCGGATGGTGGAGTCGATCTTCGACGCAGGGGGGGATCCGGTCGGGCTGATCGGCACGATCGAGTATCGGGCGGGTGATGAGCGCCTCACGGCGGACCGCACCACCCCTGACGCGGTCGTGCTGCAGGAGTGGTTCGCAAAGATGGTCGCGGCCGGAGTGAAGCACGCCGTCATGGAAGTCTCATCGCACGCCCTGTCGCTGAAGCGCACGCACGGGGTGCAATTCGCGGCCGCTGTCTTCACGAACCTTTCGCGAGAGCACTTCGACTTCCACAAAGACTTCGAGGACTACTACGGCGCAAAGCGGATGCTGTTCGACCAGATCGATCGGACGCGTCGGACGGCTGTCGTGAACATCGACGATGCCTACGGCCGGCGGCTGGCGGGCGAGCTCGGCCCCTGCGCCCTTACCTTCGGTCGTGAGGGGGACATCAAGCCCGCGAGCGGTCTGACAATCTCAGTGGAGGGTCTTCGCGGGACCGTCATCACGCCACGCGGCGACATTCGCCTGGAGTCGAATCTCCTCGGCCTCCCGAACCTTTACAACTGGATGGGAGCGATCGGCGCGGCGCTCGTCGTGGGCGTGCCAATCCCGCAGATCGAGGAGGGAATCCGCAACCTCCAGTCCGTCCGTGGCCGGTTCGAACGCGTGGGTTCCGCCACGCCGACGGTGATCGTCGATTACGCGCACAAGCCTGATGCATTGGAGAAACTGCTGGAGGCCGTCCGCGAGATCGCCGGCTCGCGCCAGGTCACGATCGTCTTCGGTTGTGGCGGGGATCGCGATCGCGGTAAGCGTCCACAGATGGGAGAGATCGCCGCGAGGCTCGCGGACCGGGTGGTCGTCACCAGTGACAACCCGCGTGGCGAAGAGCCTCAGGCGATCATCGAGGAGATCCTTCAGGGGATCGCGGGCGGGAACGCCGTCGCGATCCGCGACCGCCGGGAGGCCATCGAGCGGACGATCGGCGAAGCGGCCGGAGATGAGGTCATCGTCATCGCCGGCAAGGGGCATGAGACCTACCAGGTGATCGGAGATGAGGTCGTTCATTTCGACGACCGGGAAGAAGCAGAATACGCACTCAGAAAGCGGCACGAAAAAGCATCTTGATATTAACTATGAAAACAAGTTATCCTTTTCGGGTTCCGGCTCCGTCGGGCCGTTTCGGCGCGTGTGGACGGGTGGTGTTCGCCAGGCAGTTCTCGGGGAAGGGGACGAGCATTGGCGGAGAAACGCGGCGGAGCCGGACGGCTCTGCAGTTGGCAGTTGGCGGTTGGCGGTTGGCAGGAAGCCGCCGCCCCCGCCGGCGCGGACTCGGGGTGAGCGGGCCTGCCTACTGTCTACTGCCAACTGCCTGCCGCTCGGGCCGGAGGGTGCGATGCCAACACTGACGTTCTCCCAGCTGGCGCAGATGGTCGGCGGTACCGTCGTGCAGGGCGGGGACATCGAGTGCTCATCGGTCGTCATCGACTCCCGAGAGGTGAAGGCGGACTCCGTCTTCTTCGCCATCACGGGAGACCGGCTCGATGGGCACGTCTTCCTCTCACAGGCGCTGATCACGGCTCGCGGAGCGGTGGTGTCCCAGGTGCCGGAGGGGCACACGGGGAAGGCCATCGTGCAGGTCGCCGATACGACCGTTGCGCTGCAGAACCTGGCGCGCTCGATCCGTGACCGCTACGACTTTCTGCTGATCGGCATCACGGGATCCGCAGGGAAGACCACCACCAAAGAAATGATCGCGACGCTCGTCGGCACGGAGCGCAACACGTTCAAGTCCTGGGGCAACTTCAACAACCAGATCGGCGCGCCACTCTGTCTCGACAACGTCCCTGATGGGGCCGAGGTGGTGGTGAGCGAGATGGGGATGAACCATGCCGGGGAGATCGCTCAGATCGCGGGCCTGATGCGTCCCAACATCGGGGTCTACACGAACATCGCCCCGGTGCACATCGAGTTCTTCGGCACCATCGAGAAGATCGCCGCCGCGAAACGCGAGCTCCTCGAGAACCTCGCGCCGGAGGGCACCGTCGTCGTGAACAACGACAACGAGCATGTGGTGCGCATCAGCAGCGACTTCGAGGGACGCAGGATTACGTACGGCATCGAGCATGACGCCGACTACCGAGCCACGAACATTCGCGAACGTGGACTGCTCGGTACGCGGTTCACCCTGGCAGCCGAAGGCGACGCGCGTGAGCTCGAACTGGTGTTGCCTGGTCGCCACAACCTCGACAACCTCCTCGCGGCGATTGCCACAGCGCGCGCCGTCGGCATCTCTTGGGATGGGATCGAACGCGGGGTGCGCGACATTCATCCCGCATATCACCGCGGAGTGATGATCCTTCTGCAGCGGGGAGCGACCGGGGCGATCCTCTACGACGATACGTACAACTCCAACCCGTACGCTCTGGGCCGTACGCTCGAGCTCATGACTCAGGCTGAGACCAGTGGCCGTCGCATCGCGGTGATCGGGGACATGCTGGAGCTGGGCGCGCAGGAACTGCAGTTTCATCGCGACGCGGGACGACAGATCCCGAGGTCCATCGACGTGGTCATCGGAGTGGGCAGGCGTTCCCGCGCTCTGCTCGAAGGCGCGCGCGAGGCAGGATTCGCCGGCGAATCGTTGCATCATTTCGACAACGCAGAGGCGGCAGGTGAGTTTCTGAAGACGGAGATCCGCGAGGGCGATCTGGTCCTGATCAAGGGCTCTCGCGGAGTTGGTCTGGACAAAGCTGTGGCGATGCTGGAGGGCAACTGAATGCTGTACTACCTCCTCTTTGAACTGCGTGAGGTTTTCGTCGGCTTCAATGTCTTCCGGTACATCACCTTCCGTACGGCTTTCGCCGCGCTGACGGCACTGCTCATCTCGCTCGTTCTCGGCCCCTGGCTGATTGAGCGGATGAAGCAGATCAAGCTCGGGCAATACATCCGGGAAGAGGGCCCGAAGTCGCATCAGGCCAAGGCCGGGACGCCGACGATGGGCGGCATCCTGATCAACGTGGCCATCATCATTCCTACGATTCTGTGGGCGGACATCCGCAATCCGTACATCTGGATCGTGCTCTTCGTGACCGCCGCGTACGCGACGATCGGCTTCGTCGACGATTACCGGAAGCTCGCCAAGAAGCGGAATCTCGGGCTCACGCCTGCCGAAAAGTTCGGGGCGCAGTTCACGGTGGCCTTTCTCGCAGGCGCGGCCATCGCCTATCTGCCCATGTTGCGCAACAACTACTCGACGGTGATCACGTTCCCCTTCCTCAAGGAAGCGTCGCTGAACCTCGGTCCGCTGTACATCGTGTTCATCATGATCATCCTGGTGGGGGCCTCCAACGCGGTGAACCTCACGGACGGTCTGGACGGGCTCGCGATCGGCTCCTCGCTGATCGCGGCGGTGACCTACACCGTCCTCACCTACGCCTCCGGCCACGCGCGCATCGCCGACTACCTGCATATCGCATGGGTCCCGCAAACGGGCGAGCTGGCCGTTTTCTGCGGAGCGATGGTGGGAGCGTCGCTCGGCTTTCTCTGGTTCAACGCACACCCCGCCGAGATCTTCATGGGCGACGTTGGCTCGCTCGCGCTCGGCGGCGCGATCGGCTGTCTGGCCGTGATGATCAAGCAGGAGTTGTTGCTCGTCCTCGTGGGCGGCCTGTTCGTGCTCGAAGCGCTGTCCGTGATCCTGCAGGTGGCCTCCTTCAAGCTCACCGGAAGACGCATCTTCAAGATGTCGCCGCTGCATCACCACTTCGAGTTGTCGGGGTGGAAGGAAACGAAGGTCGTCGTCCGCTTCTGGATCATCGCGATCATCTTCGCGATGGTCAGCCTGGCAACGCTGAAATTGAGATGAGTTGGGTTGCTGGTTCCTGGTTCCTGGCGATGTCCGGTGCCGGCGAACACCACCAGCAACCAGCAACCAGTAACCAGTAGCGAGCACCAGCAGCGAGCAACTCGCAACGATATGAAGACACTCGTCATAGGAGCCGGCAAGTCCGGAGTAGCCACAGCGAACTTTCTCGCGGCACGCTCGGAGTCCGTCGTGCTCACGGACAGCAAGGGCGAGCCGCAGCTGCCCTATGCCCTCGACGAGCGCGTCGAGCGCGCCTTCGGCCGCGAGGACCTGGCCCTGCTCGCCGGGGTCACGCGCGTCGTGGTGAGTCCTGGCGTGCCGTTGACCATTCCGCTGCTGGTCGAGGCGCTCGCGGTGCGGATCCCCGTCCTTGGCGAGATCGAGCTGGCGTCACGCGAGTTGAAAGGCCCGGTCATCGCCGTCACAGGATCCAACGGCAAATCGACGACGACGGCGCTCATTGGAGAGATCCTGAAGATCGCGGGACACCAGCCCATCATTGCTGGCAACATCGGCGAGCCGCTCATCGCGTCGGTCGATCCCGACCGTGTCAGGACCTATGTCCTGGAACTTTCGTCGTTTCAACTCGAAACGGTGCAGACCTTTCACGCCAATGTTGCGCTCCTGCTCAACATTACCCCGGATCACATGGACCGCTACCAGACGATGGATTTGTATGCCGTAGCGAAGTATCGGATCTTCCGCAACCAGGGTTCGGGAGACACGGCGATCGTCAATGCGACCGATCGCCGCCACGTGCCGCGCGACTCGCGCGTCCGGCAGTGGCGATTCTCGGCGACGAAACGCGTCGACGAGGGAGCGTGGCTCGACGGCGATGAGTTGGTGATGTCCGTGGGCGGTGATGAACGGCGCATTCCGCGCGCGTCGCTGAAGCTGGAAGGGCAGGCGAATGTCGAGAATGCTCTGGCCGCGTGGCTCGCGGCGCGCGCCGTGGGCGTCGACGACATGGACGTGCAGATCGCATTTGGCACGTTCGCGGGGCTTCCACACCGGATGGTCGTGGTGCGCGATCGTGATGGCGTCCGCTGGGTGAACGACTCCAAGGGCACGAACGTCGACGCGACGCTGAAGTCGCTCGAAGGCTTCGGCGCCTCCAGCGTGATTCTGATCCTCGGCGGAAAAGACAAGGCAGGCGAGTTCCACCGGATGCGCGACCTCGTGGCATCGAGGGCGCGGGCGGTCGTCACGATCGGATCGGCGGCCGAAACGGTTGCTTCCGCACTGAAGGGGGCCACGGAGATCGTTCCTGCCGGCGACATGCAGAAAGCCGTCGCGTGGGCAAGCGAGCACGCGAGAACGGGCGAGACCGTCCTGCTCTCCCCCGCCTGCGCGAGCTTCGACCAGTACCGCAACTTCGAGCACCGCGGCGAGCACTTCGAAGAGCTGGTGAGGGCGTTATGACCAGTACCGGTTGGCGGTTGGCGGTTGGCGGGTGGCGGGGGACCCCCGGCCGCCTTGAACCCGTTCGTCAGCGTGTGGGGGACTGCCGCCAACCGCCAACCGCCTACCGCCAACCGAGAAACCCATGAGCCGCAAAC
The DNA here is from genome assembly GCA_031388865.1 of Acidobacteriota bacterium. Taxonomy (GTDB): domain Bacteria; phylum Acidobacteriota; class Thermoanaerobaculia; order Gp7-AA8; family Gp7-AA8; genus QHVT01. Next base: position 11,100 of record JANMSA010001043.1, read on the forward strand.
TTACCTACGACACCTGGCTGTTCGGCACGGCAACGCTCATCGTCGTGGTCGGCCTGGTCATGATCTACAGCGCGTCCGCGATGATCGCGACGCAGCGCTTCGGGCATGGCCCCTACTATTTTCTCATCCGGCAGGGCGTGTTCCTTGCCGCCGGCGCGGCCCTGATGCTGTTCCTGATGCATGTGAATCCGGCGTTTCTGCAGGACAAGCGCGTGCAGCACGGAGCGCTGGGGCTGGTGGCGCTGGGGCTGATCGTGGCCCTCTTTCAGTCCCCGATCAACGGCACGCACCGCTGGATCGCGCTGCCGTGGATCCATCTGCAGCCCTCGGAGTTCGCCAAGCCAGCCATGATTCTGTTCCTGGCTTCGTTTCTCGCTCGGCGCGAGGAGCGCATCAACGATGTCACCACGACCTTGTTGCCAGTGGGGTTCATCCTCTCGCTCTTCGCGGGACTGATCCTTCTTGGCCGCGACTTCGGGACAGCGACCACGCTGATCCTCGTGGCGTGCGGGATGATCTTCGCAGCCGGTTTGTCGTGGCGCATCATCGCCGTAACCGGCCTGGCCCTGGTCCCGACGACCGCCTACCTCGTGCTCAGCGCCGCGTACCGGCGCGAGCGGCTGCTCACGTTCCTCAATCCCGAATCCGATCCGCTCGGCGCAGGGTTCCAGCCGATGCAGTCGCTCATCGCTCTGGGCACCGGCGGATTCAAGGGTCTGGGTATCGGGAACGGGCGGCAGAAGCTCTTTTTTCTGCCCGAGCCGCATACGGACTTCATCTTTTCGATCATCGGCGAGGAGCTCGGATTCCTCGGCGCAGTACTGCTGCTGTGCGCCTTTGCTCTCCTCGCGTGGCGGGGCTACCGCATCGCGCGCTACAGCCAGAACCGCTTCTCCTTCTACGCCGCACTCGGCTGCACTCTGATGATTGCCATTCAGGCGCTGATCAACGTCAGCGTCACGGTGTGTCTGCTGCCGACCAAAGGAATCCCGCTGCCGCTGGTGAGCTATGGCGGCTCGTCGCTACTGGTGAGTCTGATCGCTGTAGGGCTGCTCTTGAACTTTTCTCAACAATCCGGCTGAGCATCGGGCAGAACAAGGACGACGTGATGGGTGTGAAGGGCGTGTTGATGATCGGAGGCGGCGGGACGGGGGGGCATATCTATCCCGCCATCGCCATCGCGCGGGAGTACCTCAGCCGCGATGCGACGCGGCGCGCCGTCTTCGTCGGCACTGAGCGGGGACTGGAGAAGCAGATCGTCCCGAAGGCCGGGTTCCCGCTGGAGTTCATCGACGTGGGCGGGCTCAAAGGCAAAGGTGGACTGGATCTGGTCCGCAACATTCTGCGAGTGCCGAAGGGTTTCGTGCAGGCCTGGCGGTTGATCGGAAAGCATCAGCCGACCGTCGTACTGGGCGTGGGCGGCTACTCCTCGGGTCCCGTGCTCGTTGCCGCGAAGCTGCGCGGCGTGCCCACCATCATTCACGACGCGAACGCTTTCCCTGGGCTTGCCAACCGGATGGTTGCGCCTTTTGTCACCGCAGTGGCGGTCGCCTTCGAGGAGGCCCTCCCGCGCCTCAAACGCAAAGATGGGGTCGTCACCGGCAATCCCATTCGCAATGAGTTCTTCACTGCAACCCGCAAGGAACCAGCATCCGGCATCCAGCAGCGGGTCCTGATCTTCGGCGGCTCGCAAGGCTCGCGCATCCTCAACGACACGATGACCGGCGCGCTGCTTTTTCTGGCGCGTTTGAAGGACCGCCTGGAGATCGTCCATCAAACCGGCCCCGGGGAGTTGGAGAAAGTGCAGACCGCGTATCAGCAGTCAGCGTTCCTGAGCGCGCGCGTCGTCCCGTATCTGGATCCGATCGTCGACGAGATGGTGGCTGCCGACCTGGTGATCTCTCGCGCCGGAGCCATGACCATCGGCGAGCTTTCCGCGATCGGACGCGGCGCCATCCTGGTGCCGTTTGCCGCGGCCACGAACAACCATCAGGAGCTGAATGCCCGCGTTGTGGAGCGCGCCGGCGGAGCGACCGTGATCACGGAGGCCGAGCTTTCCCCGGAGCGTCTGGCCGGCGCCATCGCCGAGATTCTGAGCGACCCGGCGCGCGCCGCCAGGATGGGGAAGAGCGCAAAAGCCCTCGCTTTACCCGAAGCGACCAAAAACATCGTCGATTTGATCGAGAAAATCGAGAGAGATTAATTGCTCTGTACGTTCAGTAAGCTTAAAATTCAGGATTAATACGACTCAACTGTCAATGAATTTCGGTGACATTAAGAATATCCATTTCGTCGGGATCGGCGGGATCGGCATGAGCGGCATCGCGGAGATCCTCGCGACCGCCGGCGCGGTCGTGTCCGGATGCGATGCGAAGCGGTCCGCCGCAACAGAGCTGCTGACGCGGCGTGGGGTCGCGGTGACCATCGGCCACGACCCCTCCCATCTCGACGGGGTGGAACTGGTCGTCATCACGGCTGCCGTGAAAGGCGAGCACGCGGAAGTCGATGCCGCGCGGGCGCGCGGCATCCGCATCATGAAGCGCGCCGAGGTGCTCGGGGCCATCGTCAACCCGAAGCGGGCCATCGGCGTCTCCGGAACCCATGGCAAGACCACAACCTCCGCCATGGTTTCCGTGGTTCTCGGCGAAGCCGGGCTCGACCCCACTGTCCTCGTCGGCGGCATTCTCCGCAACCTGAACACCAACGCCAGAAGCGGCGGGAGCGACCTGCTGGTTGTTGAGGCAGACGAATACGCGCGTACCTTCCATCACCTCCACCCCGAGGTGGCGGTGGTAACGAACATCGAGGCGGATCATCTCGAGTACTACGGGTCGCTCGAGGCCATTCGCGACGCGTTTCGCATCTTCCTGGATGGTGTCAAGCCGGATGGGGTGATCATCGGCTGTGTCGACGATCCGAACGTGGCGGAGCTCCTCGGCGGACTGTCAGCGCAGCGCTCCATCGTGACCTATGGCTTGTCCGAGGGCGCGGAGGTTCGCGCCGTGAATCTCGAGTTTCACGATCGCGGTACGCGCTTCGAAGTGCCGGGTGTCGGCGCATTCAAGATTTTCCTGCCAGGCGAGCACAACGTACGAAATGCCCTCGCGGCCATTGCCGTGGCTCGCTATCTCGACATCCCCACAAAGCGCATTGTTGCGGGCCTGGCGAAGTTCCTCGGTGTCGACCGCCGTTTTCAGATTCTCGGCGATTACCGTGGGGCGATCGTGGTCGACGACTACGCCCACCATCCGACGGAGGTGCGTGCGACCCTCAACGCAGCCCGCGGCGGCTATCCCGACCGGCGCCTCGTCGCGCTCTTTCAACCGCATCTCTTTTCGCGTACGCGCGACTTTGCACGGGAGTTCGGCGAGGCGATGAAACTCGCCGACGTGCCGATCATCACTCCGATCTACGCCGCTCGAGAGTCACCCGTGGAAGGGGTGTCGGCCCGGATCATCTCGGACTCCGTGCCCGGCATCGAGTTCCTCGACCGCAGCAACGCCGAGATCGTGAACGAGATGCGACGCCGCCTGGGTCCGAACGACATCTTCATCACCATGGGCGCCGGTGACGTGCACGAGATCGCGGAGCAGCTCGTAGAGGGGGACGTCTGATGACTTCCTGCCGAGCGATGCAAGCGATCTTCGGCGCCCTCGCTGAGAGCGAACCCACCGTCGTCAGTGGCGTCATCTGCGAAGGGGCTCATCTGCCCCTTCGCCAGGCGAGGGGTGCGGGCCGATGACTTTCGACACGACCGCTTCGCGGTTTCACCGTCCGACCGACCTGGCGCGCCTGCGCCGGAACCAGCGACGCATTCAGGTGCAGCAGCTCTTCCGGATCCTGCGCAACGTGCTGGTTCTTGGAGTGGTCGTCGCGGCGGTTGCGTGGGGATGGCGGCAGACCCAGTCGGATGCCCGTTTCGGCGTGCGCAGCATCGAGATCGCGGGCGCCGTCAACACGCCGCGCGTAGCGCTCGACCGCGCGACTGCTGGCTATGTCGGCCTCAACCTGTTCCAGATCGACATCGAGCGGGTACAGCGCGACCTCGGCGGCCTGGGGTGGGTGCGCAGCGTTCACATCGAGAAAGCGCTGCCGGATACTCTGCGCATCCGCATCACTGAGCGGAAGCCGGTGGCGCTCGCGCGCATCGACGAGAAGCTGATGTACGTCGACAGCGACGGTACCGCGTTCGCAGAGCTGTCGCTGTCCGTAGGCAGCGATGACCTGCCATTGATTGCAGATGCCCACGGCTCCGAGCTCAGGCGCAGCGTGCAGCTTCTGACCGCGCTCCGGCAGCACGATCGCGCGCTGTACTCGCGCGTCTCCGAAGTGTGGCCGATCCCACCGCGCGGTTTCGCGCTGTACGACCGTGAGTTGAAGGCGGTCGTTTATGCAAACGCGGAAGACATCTCGGTGAAGTACCGCAACCTCCGCTCGGTGCTGCGCGCGGACAACGACCCCACCATCGAGTACGCGGATCTCCGGTTCGCGGAACGCGTGATCGTGAAGCCTGTCAGGACCGATGGTCAGGAGCAAAGGGCAGGGGGAAGCTTCGCCCCCCTCACCCCTCGGCCCTCATCCCTCGGCCCTTCCGCACAAGGAGCAGTGAATGTCCAGAACTGAAGAGAAGTACATCGTAGCCCTCGACATCGGTACCTCGAAGGTCTGCGCCCTCGTGGCAGAGATCAGCGATCGAGGACAGCTCGAGATCATCGGCAAAGGCGTTTCGCCGATGAAGGGCACTCGGCGCGGCAACATCATCAACCTCGATCAGGCCGTCGAGGCAGTCAAGAAGGCCGTCGATGAGGCCGAGGTGATGGCGGGGCTGCAGATCGAGTCGGTGTACGTCGGCGTGGCCGGCGATCACATCCGCTCCGTCAACTCGCGCGGCGTGGTCTCGGTGATGGGCAAGCACAAGGAGATCGCGCGCGAGGACATCGACCGCGTGATCGAAGCGTCGAAGTCCATCAACGTCCCATCGGAGCTCGAGGTGTTGCACGTCATTCCACGTGAGTTCGTCGTGGACGGACAGGACGGCATTCACGATCCGCTGGGGATGACCGCGACGCGGCTGGAGGCGAACGTCCACATCGTCACGGGCGCGCGAACGCACAACCAGAATGTGCTCACGTGCGTGAACAAGGCCGGAATCGCGGTACAGGAGCTGGTCCTCGAGCAGCTCGCCGCCGCCGAAGCGGTGCTGACGCAGGACGAGCGGGAGATGGGGGTCCTGCTGATGGACCTCGGCAGCGGGACGACGGATTACGCGGTCTTCCTCGAGGGAAACGTCGTGCACACCAACGTGCTGCCTGTTGGCGCGGGACACTTCACCAGCGACATCTCGGTCGTGCTGCGCACGCCGATGGAAGACGCGGAGCGGATCAAGAAGCGGTATGGATGCGCCCTGTCGTCACTGGTGACGGAGGATGATCCGATCGAGGTGCCGACCGTCGGTGGCCGCGCTCCGAAGATTCTCAGCCGCCAGGAGCTGACGGGGATTCTCGAGCCGCGCGCGGCGGAGATCGCGAAGCTCGTGTATCGCGATCTGGAGAAGGTGGGGCTGGAGAAAGAGATCCGCTCCGGCGTGGTCGTGGTCGGTGGCGGCGCGGAGATGGACGGCATCGTGGAGATGATCGAGCAGGTGTTTGATCAGCAGGCGCGCAGGGGCGTTCCGCGGGGGTTGGGTGGGTTATCCGATACGGTCGGCGGTCCGGAGTGGGCCGCTGCGTGCGGCCTCTTGCTGTGGGGCCTGCGTGACCAGTCACGGATCCGCAAGCGTCCCCGCAAGGGATTTTCCAGAGTGGCGGACTCGGTGAAGCAGTGGTTTGCATGGTCGTGAACGAGGTTTTCAGTTGTCAATTTCGGTTATCCGTGAGCTTTCGGGTAGGAAGTGAGTCCCAGAGAACTGACAACCGACAACTGACAACAAAAATATGGTTGTAATTCTCATCGAAGCTTCTATCATTTGGAGAACGGTTAAATGATCACGTTTGACGAGAGATCTGGCGACGGAGTGCTCGGGGTTACCCTGAGCGAGGAGCTCCTTCTCGGCGCAAAGATCAAGGTCGTAGGGGTGGGTGGGGGCGGAGGGAACGCCGTCAACCGGATGATTCAGGCGGGGATCAAGGGAGTCGAGTTCCTCGTCGCCAACACCGACCTGCAGGCCATGCGCAATTCTCTGGCGCCGGTCAAGCTGCAGATCGGTGGGAAGCTGACCAAAGGTCTGGGCGCCGGTGCGAATCCCGAGGTGGGAAAGCAGGCCGCGCTCGAGGACACGGACCGGATCCTGGAGGCTCTCAGCGGGGCCGACATGATCTTCATCACCACGGGGATGGGCGGCGGAACAGGCACGGGTGCCGCGCCGATCATCGCCTCGCTCGCAGCGGAGCTGGGCGCGCTCACCGTCGCTGTGGTGACCAAGCCGTTCGGTTTCGAAGGCAAGCGCAGGCGCGTGCAGGCGGAGCAGGGCATCCGCGCGCTGCGTGACACCGTGGATACGCTGATCACGATTCCCAACGAGCGTCTCCTGAACTTCGTGGAACGGGGCACATCGCTCAACGAGGCGTTCAAGATCGCCGACGACATCCTGCGCCAGGCGGTCCAGGGCATCTCCGATCTCATCACCGTGCCCGGCGAGATCAACCTCGATTTCGCGGATGTGAAGACGATCATGCATGGCATGGGCATGGCGCTGATGGGCACAGGGGTCTCCTCGGGTGAGCATCGGGCGGTCGAAGCGGCGCAGCGCGCCATCTCCTCCCCGCTCCTGGAGGAAGCATCCATCGAAGGCGCGAAGGGCGTTCTGATCAACGTCACGGGCGGCCCGGACATGACGCTCTTCGAAGTGCACGAGGCCGCGTCGGTGATTCAGGCAGCGGCCGACGAAGAGGCGAACATCATCTTCGGCACGGTCATCGATCCGAGGATGAAAGATGAGTTGAAGGTTACGGTCATCGCCACCGGGTTCGATGCGGCGACCAAGGGACTCCTCAACTCCCGTGGCGAAGCATTGTCGTCCTCCTCCTCTTCCTCCTCCTCGTCGCGCCGCCAGGACCGCTCGGTGCCGTACCGTCCATTCGCCCCGCCGAAGGAGCAAGAGGTCGCTGCGCAGCACGAAGAGCCGGCGCAGACACAGGTAGGAGCGGAGGGCGAGATCTATGACCCGCCTTTCTTTCGCAAAGGTTTCAGCAGGGCCGACGGCAGCGGCGGGTTCGGGCCGATGGCCTCGAGCGATTTCGGCAGTGATCTCGACATTCCGACGGTGATCCGCAATCTGAGCGACTGATCTGATGCTTCGCCGGGGTTGGCCCCTGGCACAGGTGCACCCCTCAGTGCGCCGAGCGATCCCGGGGGGAGGGCCCCGGGATCATCTGCTTCTCAGGGGGGCGCGGCTTTTCCGGGTCGCGCCCCCCGCTTTTTTGCACTCGTCCCGAGGCAAAAAAATGGCCGGCGTTTCCGCCGGCCGTTCTTGGATCAGGTCGGTGAAAGCTGCCTACGGCCTGGTCTCTTCCAGCTCTTTCTCCAGTGTGGAGAGTCGGTCCGTGAGGGCCTTGTTCTGCGCGGAGAGCTGTTGCACTGCCATCCAGAGAGCGAGTTGCACCTCGCTGCCGTCGATCGTCTTCTCATCGCCGCGCCCGAAGACCTCGTGGAAGTCTTCGGCCATCAGCCCGAGCCGGTCCTTCGGACCTTGCTTGAAGTCGTACTTGTAGACGTCAATCTTCGACATCTTTTCCAGGAGATTTGGGACTTCGACCGGTTCCAGATTCTCTTTGAAGGAGCGTGAGGAGGTCACGGTGAACTGCGACGCGCCCGCGTTGATGCTCGAGACCGAGCCGCTGCACCCGGCGGTGGTGGTGGCGATGACCAGATCCGATGTTGGATTGTTACAGTTGATACCAACGTCGCCGTCGGCAT
>JANMSA010001046.1:0-2191 GCA_031388865.1 Acidobacteriota bacterium
GACCTCGACTCGCCGGCGGTTCTCGAAAGCGAGCACTATCGCCGGATTGCGGGCGCCAACCTGTCGCCGTGGTCGAAGCGCATGACGGGAAAAACGAAGCGCATCTGCCGCTTCGAAGCGGAGCAGCTTCCGCCGGGGAACCGCGCCGCGCCTGAAGGCGCAGGCGGAATGCTCCTCGTGGCAATGAACGTCGCACCGGAGGCCGAAACCGAGCTCAACGCGTGGTACGACGAGGAGCACGTTCCGCGGCTATCCGCTGTGCCCGGCTGTCTCTCGGCGCGGCGCTTTCGGATTACGAGCGCGGTGAGTGAAGGCGGCCAGCGCTACCTCGCGCTCTACCATCTCAAAGCGCCCGACGTGTGCAGCTCGAAGACGTGGCAGGACGCAGCCGTGACGAAGTGGACAGAAACGATGCGCCCCCACTTCCGGGATCCGCTGCGACTCCCACTGCGCCGCTATGAGCGCGCGTCATAAAAAGCGCGTAACGGCGAAAGGCAGGGCGTCAGTCAGACCCTCCCCGACCGGTCCCCTCCCCACCCCTCTCCCTGCTCCAGGGAGAGGGCGGGTTTGCTGCGCCCCCAAAGTTCCAGGGAGAGGGCGGGTTTGCTGCTCACCCCAAAGTTCCAGGGAGAGGGCGGGTTTGTATTCTCTGCCTCGCTCCTGCAAGGTGAGGACGGTCTAGTATTTTTCCCTCTCCCCGTGCGCGGGGAGAGGGTCAGGGCATACGCGCTAACTTAGCGGGACGGTACGAAATTGGGCGAGAGCACGTTGGTAAGGACGCTTGCGGGGAGCTTGACGAAGATGGCGGTTGCAGAGCTGCATTTGCTGCGGCCATGAGGCGGTCAAAGGAATCGTGGTGAGACAGGCGCAGATCTGATCATAAAGGATGCGATGAAGTCTCCAGATCGAAACGGGACGCTGGCTGAATTTTGTATCCCCAGGGGGAAAAAGAAACGTACCGGGACGTGAGGTCGTCCATGAGAAACGCACCCAGGAGCTTGCCGTAAAGCCATGTGCGTGCGAGAGCCGGATCCTTCGCCGGGATGTTGTTGAGGTCGAGTACGCCTTTTAGATTCTTGAAGTTCATCTCAATCTGCCAACGGAACCGGTAGAGTTCGAGAACCTCAACCGCGGAGAGTCGTTCTCTCGGAACATTCGTCAGGACATAGAAGAACCCGGCGCTCTCGAGAGTGCGAGGATCTACGACACGGCCCTTCTTCTTGCTCTCAGCAATCGCTTCCTTTCGAGTTTGGGCGGCAGCGGGCTCGCTTCTGCGCGTCGCCACGAGTCGCACAGGGATTCGCTTTCCGCTCGGTCCACGAAACTGCACATCAAAATCGCCAGGCTCGCTTTCTCCGATGGACCGCAGCGCAGCCAGGATGTCGAAAGGCGTTCCGTCGACGCGCTCGAGCGGAAGGTTCTGCCAGTTCGTTCGGACGATGAAATGTGCGCCGGCGCGTGATGCGGCCTCCAGGCCGCTACGGTGTGCGTATCCCCGATCCGCAAGGATCAGATCCCCTGGGGCGAACTGAAAGCGATTCAGAGTCTCACCACCCTTCGCGTCGGTAATCTCCACGTGGTCCATCTGTCCGAGCTTGAGGTTCATACCGACATGGATTCGCCAGTCAGTTCCGTGAGTGCCCGGCCGATTGACAGTCGTCGCGTCCACGATGCGCAAACGAAATTCACCGGCGGGCATCGCTCCGGCGCGTTCGCCCAGTTTCCGCGCGAGCAGTTCCCCGAGCCACACATCGCACCGTTTGAGTCGTTTCAGAAGACCGACATCGGAAATGGAAGCGAAGCCGATGGCCTGAGCGTAGGCGGCCGTCTGACGTAACGAATAGCCGCAGAACGCGTAGGTCATCGCTAACCTAAGAAGATCATCAGCGGACTTGACCTCTCGGCGACGAGTGAGTGCACCGGTAAGGACCGCTGATCGTTCGATCTCCTCTGGAGAACCGATAAAACTCGCCAGATAGGGCCACTGAAATTCAAACGCTTCGCGCTCGTCCATGGCGGCATCATAGCACACCTTAAGTTAGCGCATATGGAGGGCAGGGAGAGGGGTCCATCGCCTTCGATCAGATTCGGAGCTCAACCGACCGAGCCACGGATCTCGCCGTGAAACACCACAAGCACCGGGCTGATTTGACGAAGGCGCGAACCCTACGGAAAGAGTCAACGCCGGCGG
>JANMSA010001048.1:0-3619 GCA_031388865.1 Acidobacteriota bacterium
GAGCTGCGGCATCCGCATCATGCTTCCCCCGCCGGTGCACTGAACCACGACGGTGTCGCCTTTGGCGAGGGTGGCCGCGCGAGGCGTGGCGTCAGAAGTCAGCGTCGCCATCGGCCGGAAGATAGTGTTGCCGCTTGTGAGGCCGAGCACGGCGGCGTCCATCAGGTTCTTCTCCACTGAGAATACGCGGCCCGTCACCCGGACCGGCTTGCCCCTGTACCGGTTGTCGGCCGCCACCTCGTTCGCCTCGTAATCGTGGAAGAGCCGGATCGATCCCACGCTGGTGACGCCGTCAGCTCCAACGGTCGGCTCGGCGCGGCGGTCACGCTAAACGAATAAACAATAACTGAGAACTACCTGTTCTGGCTAATGGTTCCCGGTAGCCCGGTTGCGTGTCTCTGCGCATTAACCCGCAACCGAATACCGGCAACCATTACACAGAGTAGGTAGTCTTGAGTTTGCAGTCTCTTCTGCATCGCCGCTTTGCTCAGGCGCGGAATACCGGCGAAGGAGGCGAGCGGGTCGTATTGATCCGGCGACCTCGACGCTGTATATCATGGCCTCATGTGCTTTTCAGGGACCTCGATGAGCATTGACCGGCGCAGCTTCGTCCGGCTGGCCGCCCTCGGCGTGGCCGCCATAACGAGCTCGGCGTGCGGGGTGGAAAGTGACGGCACCGGCGTCTCGCTGGATCGGCCGGAGCTCCTCGCGACGCTGGGCCCCGAACGCGTTCGTGAGATCGGTACGCGGTATCGATCGGCGGCCCCTGGTGAGAACAATGTGTCCGTGCTGCGAGCGCGGATCTCCGACTCGCAAAAGTCGTGGTTCGGATCGAAATCGATCGACGAGCGAATCCGCGACGACTTCGCGGCAAACCGAATCGTGCTCGTCGATGGATGGGTCCTGTCGGTAACCGAAGCCAGGCAGGCCGCATTGTTCTCACTCGCTCCCGCCTGACGCGCCCGGCGTTACTTGCACACCGACGCCAGGACGCTCGACAACGGAGCAACTCTCGAGGGCGACCTCTGCATCATCGGCGCCGGCGCGGCGGGTATCACCATCGCCCGCGAGTTTGCCCGCTCGCCCCTCAAGGTGCTGCTGCTCGAGGGCGGCGGCTTCGAGTATGATCCCAAAATGCAGGAGTTATATCGCGGCGAGGTAGTGGGACAGCCGTACTATCCTCTCCAGGCGGCGGCGCTTCATTACTTCGGCGGCACCACCGGTCATTGGGCAGGCTTCTGCTCGACCTACGATGGGATCGATTTCGAGCAGCGCGACTGGGTGCCGCACAGCGGCTGGCCGATCCGGCGCGGAGATCTCGATTCCTTTTATGCCCGCGCGCACCAGGTGCTGGAGCTCGGCCCCTACAAGTACGAGCCCGCGGACTGGAAGCAGGATGATGACGAACGGGTGCCGCTTCTCGCCGATTCGCCGGTCGTCCAGACCAAGATGTGGCACTTCAGTCCGACGCGATTCGGCACCAAGTATCGCGACGAGATCGTCAACGCGGCGAAGATTCATCTTTACACGCACGCCAACGTCGTCGAAGTCGAAGCCAACGAAGGGCTGACCGCGGTTGAGTCAGTGCGAATCCGGGGCTTCGATGGAAAGGAACAAAGAGCCCGCGCAAAACGCTTCGTCCTCTGCTGCCATAGCATTCAGAACGCGCGGCTGCTGCTCGCGTCGAATCGTCAGGCGAGAACCGGACTCGGCAACGGCAACGATCTCGTGGGGCGGTACTTCATGGAGCACTTCGAGATGCCGGGCGCGGAGCTGGCGCTGGCGAATCCGGAGACGGCGAAGATGAAGCTTTATGCAATGGCGTTCCCGAACAGGCCGCCGAGGGGCGAGCTCGCGCTTTCTCCAGCGGCGCAGCGAGAGCACCGCATTCTCAACGGGACGGCGTCACTCGCGCCCGGGAACCTGGGTGATGAGGTGCAGAGCACATTCCAGTTCATCGACACCGTGATGCAGGCCAAGATGAGAGAGTGGAGAAAGGCGGGGAGCGTTGGCCCGAATCCCATAGCAGCGGCGCGGGCGGCAAGAGCCGCCGCCAGCACCGCGGGACCTCCGCGGTTCTATCATCTGGCGACCCGACAGGAGCAGTCGCCCAATCCCGATTCCCGTGTAACCTTGAGCGGGGAGAAGGACACGCTGGGAATGCCTCGGGCCAAACTGGATTGGCGTCTCACCGATCTGGATAAGCGCTCGATACGGGCCTTCTACCGGATCCTCGGTCAGGAGATGGGACGAACCGGGACGGGCCGGGTGCGGATTCGCGAGTGGTTGCTCGATGACGATACGACCTGGCCGAGCACCATCAGCGGAGGCTGGCACCACATGGGGACGACGCGGATGCACTCCGACCCGAAGCAGGGTGTCGTCGACGCGAATTGTCGGGTGCACGGTCTCGGCAATCTGTACATAGGCGGCGCATCGGTGTATCCAACCGCGGGTGCGGCGAATCCCACTCTGACGCTGGTTGCACTGAGCTTACGGCTGGCGGATCACCTCAGGGGAAGCCGCTAGCCTAAGCAAAAAAGAAGTACGAACTCAGAACTACTTGTTCTGGGTGATGGTTGCCTGTAGCGCTGTTGCGTGTCTCTGCGGCGCAACTTCCTAGCCATGGCCAGAGACACGCAACCGACTCCCAACAACTACCACACAGAACACGTAGTTCTGAGTTTGTAGTTCCGTCCAGTTTTTACGCGTTAGTCATGCTATTCCGCCTCCGCCTGCGGCCGATGCTGTGCCTGTAGCTTCTCCTGTAACTGCGGCGGCGCCGGCTCATAGTGACTGAACGCGAGATCGTACGATCCACGGCCGGCAGTGATGGACTTGAGGCGGGCGGGGAATTGCTCGAGCTCGGAGAGCGGGGCCTGCGCGTCGATCTGCACTAATCCGGGACGCCGTTTGTCGGAGCCTCTGATGTGGCCGCGGTGCGCGGAGAGCTCGCCGGTGATGTCACCCATCTTGTCGTCGGGCGCCGTGATGTCGACGTTGACGATCGGTCTCGCCGTTGATAGTGCCCGCTGAACCCGGCTGGATGAATAATTCCGCGATCGACCGGATAGGCGTGGACGTTGTAGGTTCCAACCGCTCTTCGAAGAAAATGGCGGGTAAAGGCGGACAAGCTGTTAGATCGCGCGGCGGTCATCAACGTTGATGGCGGGCAGCTCAGGGCGAAGAGGAGAAAGATTCCGAAGCTGCTCAATCCGGTAGCCCTACCTTCCTTACGAGCGAAGCGAACCGCGGATCCGCGCGCAGCGACCGCCAGCGGGGATCGCGATTGAGCCAGACCATCCAGTGAGTACGCTCCTGCACTCCGCGCTCGAGCGAGGCGAACGCCCTGTCCCTGTCGCCGAGCGCTTCGTAAACGAGAGCGACGCCATAGGCGGTGACGTACTGGCGGCGTGACATCGAGTCGAGCTGCGCGAGAATCACTTGCGCTTCCGGCCGCCGCTTCGCGACACCGAGCACATGGCCTTTCGCGGCGAGAGTCGGCACCCACTCTCGCAGCGGTCCCGTCGCTTCGTACTCGGCGAGGGCGCGATCGTGATCGCCAGCATCTTCTTCAACGCGGCCCAGGTAGAGATGGCCGAGCCGGAACGCGCTGTCC
>JANMSA010001057.1:0-5364 GCA_031388865.1 Acidobacteriota bacterium
ACGCCGACGCGGTGATCGGCAGCCTGACCAAGGACTTCTGCGTGGCTACCGGCGGGATCATCGCCACCAATGACGCAACGCTGTTCCAGCGACTGCAGGACGTTGTGCAGGAGGAGGGCGGCGAGCTCGATCTGATCGGCAGGAAGCTGATTGCGCTGTCGCTGCAGAATCGCAGGCAGATCGAGTCGAGGGTGCGCCGCCGGATGGAGAACGTGCGTCTGGTCGCGCGCGCATTGAGCGAGCACGGCCTGCCGGTGATGCTCCCCGCGGGCGGGCACTGTGTGCTGATCGACGTGCGGCAGATCGCGGCATTCAGCGCATTCGACGATCCGGTGTCCTCGTTCCTGGCGTGGCTCTATCTCGAGACCGGCATCCGCGCGGCCGCGCATCACGTCGGGATGCAGAAGAACACCCGCATCAACGATCTGGTCCGCCTGGCCATCCCCGTGGGGTTGACCCCCGAGCAGGTCGAAGACGCGATCGACCGGCTCGTCCACGCATTCGCGCGCATGGCAAACCTCCCCGAGTTGGTGCTTGAGCAGACCCCAACGCAGCCGCTGGGTGAGGTGCAGGCGAGCTACAGGCTGGTGCGATACCACAATGTTTCCGGATCGCTCGCCGCCGCCCCGGACCGGACGATGCCCATTGAAGAGCCGACGGCTGCGCCTGCGCCCGTCACCGCGCGACAGATATTCTCCGAGACGCGCCAGCCGCAGCTTTCAATCGCCGCCCGTCCGCGCCGCACGCAGGAGATCGCGGTCGTCGGCATGGCCGGCCGCTACCCGAGCGCGAAGAACCTTCGTGAACTGTGGGACAACCTCGCGGGCGGAGTGGACTGCATCGAAGAGTTGCCGGCCGCTCGCTACGAGCGCCGTCTGCAGCATGGACAGGCGGATCGTTACCGCGGCGGCTTCATCGACGCAGTCGATCGCTTTGACTCGCTCTTCTTCAACATCTCGCCGCGCGAGGCGGAGATGCTCGACCCGCAGGAGCGGCTGTTCCTCGAGGTGGCGTGGGAAGCGATCGAGGACGCCGGCTACTATCCCGAGATCCTCGCCCAGGACGATGCCTATCGCAACGTCGGAGTCTTCGTCGGCGCGGTCTGGGCGATGTACCAGATCGTTGGAGTGGACGAGCAGCATGCCGGCGGCAAAGCGGCGCCGAACTCGTTCCTCTGGAGCATCGCCAATCGCGTTTCATATTGGATGAATTTGTCGGGCCCCAGCCTGACGGTCGATACGGCGTGCTCCTCGAGCCTGACCGCTCTCTATCTCGCGTGTGAGGCCATTCAGTCGGGCGAGTGCTCCTCTGCCATCGTCGGCGGCGTGAATCTCGACCTGCATCAGGCCAAGCTGGACATCAATCGTGTCGGCGGTGCGCTGTCGCCAGACGGGGTCTGCCGCACGTTCGGAAAGGGCGCAAACGGTTATGTCGCGGGCGAGGGGGTCGGGGCCCTGTTGCTGAAGCCTCTCGATCAGGCCGTGCAGGACCGCGATCACATCTATGGATTGGTCCGGAGCGCGTCCGTCAATCACGGCGGACGGACCAGCGGATACTTCGTCCCCAATCCGACCGCGCAACGGAATGTAATTCTGGCCGCGCTGCAGCGCGCCGGCGTCAGTGCTGGCACGATCGGCTATATCGAGACGCATGGCACCGGCACGGAGTTGGGCGACCCGATCGAGATCGCGGGCCTGAGCTACGCTTTCAGTGAAGCGGGCGTCGAGAATCAGAGCTGCGCCATCGGTTCGATCAAGAGCAACATCGGGCACCTCGAAGCGGCGGCGGGCGTCGTCAGTGTCTCCAAGGTGCTGCTACAAATGCAGCATCGGCAACTCGTGCCGTCCCTCCACTCGGCCGAACCGAACGAGTTCATCGACTTCGCGCATTCGCCGTTCTACGTCGTCCAGCAATTGGAGGAATGGAGGGCGAAGGATGTGGATGGCCGGCGTCTGCCCTTGCGCGCCGGCGTCAGCTCGTTCGGCGCAGGCGGCGCCAACGCACACATCATCCTGGAGAGCTACGAGCCGGCCGTGCCGGTGATCGCGGAAGCGGGAGCGCCGGCGGAGCTGATCTTCCCGCTGTCGGCGCGGAACGAGGACCAGTTGCGCGTTACCGCCGAACGACTGCTGGCCGTGCTCCACCAGAAGCGCGTCGATCTCACCGACGCCGCCTTCACCCTGCAACAGGGGCGGAAGTCGTTCGAGCACCGTCTGGCCATCGTGGCCCGGACTCAGGACGAACTGATCGAGAAGCTGGCGGCGTTCCTTGACGGCAGCAGGGGCGACGACCTCGCGGTCGGCCAGGGGAAGCTCTCCGAGGGCGTGACACGACTCCTCAGCCGGACCGAGAAAGAGGAGTTTGTCCGATTGCTGTCGCAGTCGGGCGATCCGCTCAGGATTGCGCGCTTGTGGGCGGAAGGGCTGCTGGCCGATTGGAGGGGATTTCAATCGGATACCGGCCGCAGAATCCCGCTGCCGACCTACCCCTTTGCCGGCAAGCAGCATTGGATCGGCAGTCCCTCCGCCGAACGTCCGACATTGCAGCCAGTGGTGGGCATGCATCCGATGGTCGACACGAATGAGTCGACGTTCGAGCGGCAGATCTTCCGGAAGACCTTTCACGACCGCGACTTCTTCATTTACGACCATCTGGTCTCCGGCATCCCGACGCTGCCGGGTGTGGCGTATCTCGAGCTGGCGCGGAAAGCGGGCGAGCTGGCGGCTGGACGCCCGGTGCGCCGTATTCAGAACATCCTGTGGGTCAGTCCGATCGCGGTGCAGAACGCGGCGCCCAGGGAAGTCTTCATCGAGCTGAAGCCGAGCGGCGAGGCCGTGCAATTCGAGGTCTTCAGCGCCAGCGCCACAGGGCAGAAGATCCTGCACTCCCAGGGAAAACTCCTGTACACGAATCGGACCGGCGAACCGGAATCGGTCGATCTCGACGCCATCCGCGCCCGCTGTGCGAAAAGGATCGACGGCAAGAACGCCTATACGCTTTTTCAATCCTTCGGACTCGGTCTGGGACCGAGCTTCCAGGTTCTCGAGGAAGTCTACAAAGGCGACAACGAGGTGCTCGGCGCTCTGAAGCTGCCGGAGTTTCGCCGCGACGATCTGAAGAGCCTCCTCCTTCACCCTTCGCTCATCGACGGTTCTTTGCAGGCGGGCATGGCCGCGCGGCTCAGCGACTCGGTCGGAGAAATGCTCGTACCCTTCTCCATCGGAGAGGTGGAGATCGTTCATCCGCTGCAGGCGAATTGCTTCAGCTACACGACCGAAGCAAAGGACGAGAAGAAGGATTCGCGCGTTCTCAAGTCGAACGTGCTCATTGTCGACGAGGCGGGCAAGGTGCTGGCGCGGATCCGCGAGTCGACGGGTGTCCCGCTGCTCGACGTCCATAGGAAGCCGGCCAGCGATGCGGACGGGGGTGGCTTCTCGCGCCTGTTCTATGCGTACGACTGGGAGAAGGCACCGCTGGCGTCCGATGCCAGCCAGCACAATCCGCGAGCCATTCTGCTGTTCGACGCGGAGGGGACGCTGCACGATCTCTGGCAGGCGCGGCTCCGGGCGGCAGGTGCGGACGCGCCGCGCCTCATCGTGGTGCGGCCGGGCGCCGGCTTCCAACTGCTCGACGATGAGGCGTACGCAGTCGATCCGCTGAACCAGGAAGACTACCTGCGCCTGTTCGCCTCACTGTCCGAACGCAACGTCCCGGTCGGCGATGTGTGCTTCGCGTGGACGGCGCAACATGCGGAGTTCCGCAATCCAGATGCGTTGCGTCTCACGTTGGAGCGGGGGATTTCGTCGTTCCTGCTCCTCTGTCAGGCCGTCGTGCAATCGAAGCTCGAGGGGAAACTGCAGCTTCTCCATCTGCACGTGACGCAACCGGGCCAGGGGCAGCCGCTTGGCGAGGCGATGAGCGGCTTCGTCAACACGCTCCGCGGCGAGTATCCGAAGCTGCTGTGCAAGGCGCTGGAAGTGCGGCGGACGAACGGTTCCTACAGCGCGATTCTCGATGCAGTGACGGCGGAGTTGAGTGCGCGCGGGCAGGACGCGAGCGCCGTCCGCTACGACGGGCCGGAGCGCCACGTCCGCAAATTGAAGGTCATCGACGTCGAGGCGGCCGGCGATGCGGCCACCGTGCTACGCGACCAAGGCGTCTATCTCATCACCGGCGGCGCCGGTGGGCTCGGCCTCGTGCTCGCCGAATTCCTGGCCGCACGGTGCAACGCGCGACTGGTCCTGACCGGACGCTCACCGCATTCGCCGGAGATCGAGGCGAGATTGGACGTTCTGCGCAGCGCCGGAGCGGACGCCGTTTATCTCACCGCCGATGTGTCGCGGCGCGCAGACGTGGGGCAACTGCTGCACGAGACCCGGTCGCGCTTCGGTGCGGTCCACGGCGTCATCCATGCCGCGGGCGTGGTCCGCGACTCCTACATCCGCAACAAGTCGCTCGAAGAACTGGACGCAGTGCTCGCGCCCAAAGTGCAGGGCACGCTGCACCTCGACGAGGCCACCAAGGACGATGCGCTCGATTTCTTCGTCCTCTTCTCGTCGCTCGCGGCGGTCACCGGCAATCCCGGACAGTGCGACTACAGCTTTGCGAACGCGTTCATGGACGCCTTTGCGGGCGAGCGTGAGCGTCTGCGCGCCACTGGCGAGCGTGCCGGCAGAACGCTGAGCGTGAACTGGTCGCTCTGGGCGGACGGCGGCATGAGACCGGACGAGCAGACCGAGCTGGCGCTCCGCAAGACCCTCGGCATCCGTCCATTGAGCCGGGAGCACGGGCTGGATGCCTTCCTGCGCGGGATTGCATCGCAACGCTCGCAGTTCGCCGTCCTCGAAGCCATCCCAGAGAAACTCGAGCTGGCGTGGGGAGACCGGAGAAAACCTGCCGCGGCGGCCACGCCCGCTGCGACCGTGCAAATGGCAGCCGCACCCGCAAGCGATGGCGGCATGCTCGCGTGGCTGCAGGGGGAGCTGTCGCAGATCGTCGTCGATTTCCTGAAGCTCGACGCCGGTGACGTCTCCACCGACAAGATCCTGCTGGATCTTGGCTTCGACTCGATCGGCCTCACCAGCTACGCCAACGCCATCAACGACAAGTTCCAACTCGACCTCACGCCCATTCTCTTCTTCGACTATCCGTCCATCGGTGAGATCGCGCGAAACCTCGTCGACGAGCGGAAGGCGGACCTACTCCCGTTCTATCGCCCCGGTTCCACAGCGCCATCCGCCCCGCACGCGTCGGCCGCACCGCCTCAGGCCGTGTTCGAGATCCGCAAAGCGTGGCCTCCGCTCTCGATCGGCAACATGGATAGCGAGCGCCCCGCCGGTGCGTCGGCGGGCGGCGGCTTTTCGC
>JANMSA010001067.1:0-3899 GCA_031388865.1 Acidobacteriota bacterium
TTAAAACTCTGCGAGGAACTGCCTTGCACGCCTGCGCGCCTCAAGATGGAACGCGGCATGGATGAGATGATGGATGGAATCAGTAAGCCGTCCTATTCCTAGAACGGCTCACTACAATTTTACATCATGGGCGGAGGGATAATCGGACCGCCCGGACCACTGTTTGTTGATCCGCCACCGTTGCCACCGTTATTCATTTGGTTAAACTCCTGAAAGCGTACTATGCTTTCAGGGTCTCATAACGGTATGCATATGTCCGTGGTGAGTCATGCGCCGCGGCAGCGTCACACCCGTCGCGACATGTCCCGCAGGCGTTCCACGAGCAGCTCGCTCATCGCCACCGCGAACTTCGCCAGCAGCTGCGGCTCGAACGCCAGCGCCTCGGACAGCGTTCGCTTCTCCCAGGCGCGCACCGTCGCTTCCTCGCCCGCGACGACGGAGACCGTGCGGGGAGAGTCATCGATGAATGACACCTCGCCGAGGACGTCGCCCGGGCCGACGGTGGCCAGGACGCGCTGCTGGCCGTCGTCGATGCCGATGATGTCGAGATGCCCGTCTTCGACGGCGAAGAGGGTGGAGTCGATCTCGCCAGCGCGGATGAGGTACGCGCCCTGCGAGATGCGCTTCTCCTCGCCGCTCGCTTCGATGCGCGCGCGTTCCGCCTCCGTGAAATAGCGGAAGAGCGGATGGTCGGACTCCATCGGAAAAATCTTGTTCATCTGTACATCATAGTTGGCGGTTGGCAGTACGGTTCTCGGTTCTCAGTTGTCAGTTGTCTGAGCGATCTCGCCTGAGGAGCTCCCGGCGTGAATGTGGCTCAGGCCCGACGTCCAGACAACCGACAACCGACAACCGACAACAAGAACCGCCACTCATCACCTCCACGACACCAGCCACTCGCAACACGCTGCTCCCTTCGCGTAGCAGCCGGTGTGTTCCACCTGGAGGTCTTTCACCCGGGTCATCTCTCCCATGCGCTCGATCCATCCGGTGACGCGCGCGCATCCGGCGGCCTCGGACGGGAAATCGACGATGCGGAGGCGCGCGCTGGTGTCCGTCTGTTCGTCGACGCGCATGTCTCCGCGGTTGTAGAGCGTGCGCCACATCTGAGAGGCTTTACTGAGCAGAGCTGCGGGCGTGAGCACGCGCGCGAAGAAGCTGTAGATGCCGCGGACGGCTTCTTCCGCTGCGTCGCGGCCCGCTCTGAGCGCGAACGCCTCCACGGGCTCGTTGCGCACCTTGGCCGCCTCCAGGGTGAGCCGGTTCAGGAGGTGGACCGGGATCATCTCCGTGGAGAGGATGGGTTTCTGAAAGCGAGTCGCGAAGTCCCTGGGGAGGGTGTCAAACACGCGTTGACGCTGCTCCGGCGTGAGCTCTGCCTCCAGGAACTTCAGCAGGCTCCGTACGGGAGACCCCTTCACTGTGACGCTTTCGTCCGGCATCCGTGACCCCGACGCCCTCTGCACGCTGCCTGCACGGGGAGCCACGAGTATAATCCGCTTCCTTCACCCCAGCCGCTCCACGAATCGCAGGAGGATGTCCATGCAGGATCCGACGCCCGGCAGCACCGCAGCCGAAGGTGCAGCGGCGATTTCAGCCGCCGAATCGAGTAACGCACCGCACTTCGGCGCGAAAGACAAGCTCGAAGAGCAGTGTGTCAACACGATCCGCTTCCTGGCCGTCGACGGCGTGGAGCAGGCGAAATCCGGTCATCCCGGCACGCCCATGGGCATGGCCGACATCGGATTCGTGATCTGGACGGAGTTCCTGCGCCACGATCCGCTCAAGCCGCACTGGCAGAACCGCGATCGCTTCGTCCTTTCGGCCGGGCATGCGTCGATGCTCATCTACTCCCTGCTCCATCTGACCGGCTATCCGGACATGACCCTGGACGAGCTGAAGCACTTCCGGCAGTGGGGATCGCGCACGGCGGGCCATCCGGAGTACGGACATGCCACAGGAATCGAAGTCACCACCGGTCCGCTCGGGCAGGGGTTCGCGCACGCCGTGGGGATGTCGCTTGCCTCGCGCATGCTGGAAGCGCGCTTCAGCGGCGACGATCCGTTCTCGCCCGTCGATCACTACGTCTACGGCATCTGCTCCGACGGTGACCTCATGGAAGGCCTCAGCTCCGAGGCCGCGTCGATCGCCGGACACCTGGGCCTCGGCAAACTGATCTTCTTCTACGACGACAACAACATCTCCATCGAGGGAGAGACCCGTCTCTCATTCTCCGAGGAAGTGAAAACGCGCTTCGAGGGCTTCGGCTGGCATGTGCTGTCGATCGATGGCCACGATCGCGCTGCGATCCGCAAGGCCATCCGCAAGGCGCAGAAAGAGAAGCACCGGCCGACGCTCATCGCGGCGAAGACGGTCATCGGCTGGGGCAGCCCGAAGTATCACGGCACCGCGCGTGCGCATGGCGAGCCCCTCGGTGCGGATGAAGTGAAAGCGACCAAGCAGGCCCTGGGCTGGCCGGCCGAACCCACGTTTCATGTGCCGGCCGAGGTGCGGGATGAGTTCAAGCGCCGGACCACCAAGCTCGCGCGCGAGCGCAAGCGCTGGGAGAAGGAGATGTCCGCGTGGCGCGCGCGGCAGCCGGAGATGTCGGAGCTGTGGGACCAGTACTGGTCGCATTCGCTGCCGGACAACTTCGAGTCCGTCCTGCTCGAAGGCGGCAAGACCGACAAGCCCGTCGCCACGCGCGCGCTGTCGGGACAGGTCATCCAGAAGATCGCCACGCTGGCGCCGTTCGTCGTCGGCGGCTCCGCGGACCTCTCGCCTTCCACCAACACGATCATGAAGGACGCGGGCAGCATCGAGCGGACCAAAGGCAACGAGAAGCATCCGCCCGCGCTGGACGTGTTCCGCGGACGCAACCTGCACTTCGGGATCCGCGAGCACGCCATGGGCGCGATCCTCAACGGCATGACGCTCTATGGCTGCTTCAAGGCCTACGGCGCGACGTTCCTGATCTTCTCCGACTACATGCGTCCGGCCGTGCGACTGGCGGCGCTGATGGGCGTCCCCTCGATCTTCGTCTACACCCACGACTCCGTCTTCCTCGGCGAAGACGGGCCGACCCATCAGCCCATCGAGCATCTCTGGTCGCTGCGCCTGATCCCGAACCTGGTCACCTTCCGGCCGGCCGATGGGGCTGAGGTGGCGATGGCGTGGGCGCATGCAATCCGGAGCGAGGATTCGCCGACGGCGATCGTGCTCACGCGCCAGAAGCTGGAGATCATCCCAAGACCCGACAACTTCGACGCGAAGCGCATCCTGCGCGGTGCGTACGTCCTGGACGGTTTCGAAGAGGGAGACGTGACCATCATCGCGTCGGGCTCCGAGACCCCGCTGGCAGTTGCAGCGGCAAAGCTCCTGGGCAATACGCGCGTCGTGTCAGCACCAGCGCTGGATCTCTTCGACAATCAGCCGATGGACTACCAGAACGCGGTGCTGGGAGATCGCAGCCGCCTGGTCTGCATCGAGGCCGGCCGCAGCGACGGCTGGTACAAATACGCGAGCCACGACGCCCTGGTGATCGGCATCGACCGCTTCGGCGCGAGCGCCCCCGCAGAGCGCATCGCCGAGGAGCTCGGCTTCACAACGGAGAAGGTTGTGGAGCGCATCCGCGCATGGAAAGGGGGAGGAGTCTAAGCCGGCGATTCCTCGCGTAGATATCTACGGGTAGATGTAGATATCTACCGCTATACACTTGCATCTACGAATAGATGGCGACTGAGGTCTTCGAATACAGAGTTAGCCGGCGGAAGATCATGCGACTCCTGAGCACTCCTGTACTTCTCATTCTCGCTATCCTGGGTGCCGCACCCACTCGTGCGACAAGCCTGATACCGCCTCCTACCGTGAAGGCTCTCGCTGGTGTGTGGCTGGGCGGA
>JANMSA010001094.1:0-2868 GCA_031388865.1 Acidobacteriota bacterium
GTCGGTTGTCAGTTGTCGGTTGTCAGTTGTCGGTTGACGGTTGTCTGAGATCGATCGCCTTTCGGGAGACTGTCCGCGAGTGATGGCACTGAGCTGCCGACACGATCAAGGGCCGCATGGCTCCGATCGATACTGCGCAGACAACTGACAACTGACAACCGACAACCAGGAACCAGCAACCAGCAACAGACAACCGCCATCAGACAACAGCTACAGCGGCTCCCGCAGAGGCAGCTTCTTCATCTCCTGCAGCGTGATGCGCAGCACGGAGCCGAGGGTGAAGCCGGTGGGAAAGCAGTGGGGGATGCGCATGCCGCCGCCGGAAAGCTCGAGAAAGTCGAGCGGCGGTTTGCGCCGGGCGCAGACATACGCCAGTTTCCGAGGGAGGTCCTCGCGGTCGTCCACGTTGAGGTGCAGCGGCTGGAGGTAATAGCCGAAGTGCATCTCGCGCAGGGCCGGCGTTCCTCCTGCGAACTCCGGAAGTGTGACGCTGAGCGCGAGCGCGCCGAAGATCCAGTTCTGCTGCGCGAACTCGCCGCGCCAGAAATCCTCTTCCTCTTCGGTCAGGTGCTCGAGGCGCATCAGCGGACATGCTCCATGGACAGGAGCACTCGTACCACGATCAGTGCCACAGCGATCGCGATCAGTGCGATGGGAATCGAGCGCTGACTAGTCGGCCCCATAAGGCACCTCCCTGCGGCGGAAAGCAAGACAGGCGAGCAGCAGCGCGACTGCTGCATTCGAAAGGACCATCGCCATCCAGGCGGGGTCGAGTCGTGGGGGCAGATCCGGGAACAGGTTCTGACCGATGAGCATCAGCACGCGATCGATCTCCGTGTGACCGCTGAGGAAGCGTCCCACCGTATTCGCGGACTGGCGCAGAAGAGCCAGCACGACCTCGCTCATGGAGATGGCGATCGACGCGCACAGGTACAGGGCGACGTTGAAGTAGGCCCGCGTCAGGCTGCCGAGCAGTGTCAGGAGCGACACAGTGAGGACCGTGTCAGCACCGGAGCTCAACACCGCCGATGCGATCGCGGTGAACGGCACGCCGCCGGTCCACATCGCGCGTCCCGCCATCTCGAAGACCGCGCAGACGATCACCGCCAGCCAAACCGCGAGCACGATGCCACTCACGCGGGACAGCAGATACGCCGCTCGAGTGAGCGGCTTCACGAGGATGAGCTGCAGCGTACCCGAAGAGAACTCGGGGCCGATCGCTCCTGCGCCGGTGATCAAAGCCAGCAACGCGATCAGCGACGGCCAGCCTGCCGCAGGCTGGTTGAACCCGGACACTCCCAGCGACACGATGGCCAGCAGCGCGAGATAGCCGAGGTATCCGATACTGGTCACGTGACGGCGGAGAGTCTCCCAGACCACCACCGCACTCACGCCGCACCTCGGAAAATGCTCTCCAGGTCGGCCGTATGACGACGGACATCGATGATGCCCGCGCCACTCGCAGCGAGCTCGCGCACGAGCGCGGCGATCGCGTCCTGCGATGCCACTGGAACGACGACCACGTTCTCCTGCGGCGCGACTCCCGCGATGCGCGCCACGGCCTCCGGATCGAACGTCCCCGGAAGCAGAGTCACGGCGATGACGACATGGTCCGCGTGGCGAAGGGTCTCCGCACGCTGAATCACCCCGCGATGCAGGAAGACCACGCGATCGCAGACCTTCTCGATCTCTGCCAGCTGGTGCGAGTTGAGGAGCACTGCCGCTCCGCGCGCTTTCTGCTCAGCGATGAGATCGCGCACCAGAAGAACGCCGTTCGGGTCGAGGCCGGAGGTGGGCTCGTCCAGGAAAACGTAGTCGGGTGCGTGGATCAGTGCCTGGCACATGCCGATGCGCTGGAGCATGCCTCGCGAATACTGCGACAGACGTTTGTCCGCCGCCGCGCTCAGGCCGAGCCGATCGAGCATGGCCTGGCACCGCGCGTCCACCTCCGCGACGGGAATGCCGGCCAGGCG
Source organism: Acidobacteriota bacterium (assembly GCA_031388865.1). GTDB lineage: Bacteria > Acidobacteriota > Thermoanaerobaculia > Gp7-AA8 > Gp7-AA8 > QHVT01. The sequence goes on from JANMSA010001094.1 coordinate 1,974, forward strand.
CGCCATGTACCGCAGAAAGTTCCACCCGGTGGCGCCACGATCAAAGTTCATCCGCTCCGGCACGAACCCCGTCCTGCGCCGCACCTGGAGATCGTCGGTCGCCTTCCCGTCGATGGTGATCTCCCCCGCTTCGGGATGCAGAAACCCGAGCAGACACGACATGAGAGTGGTCTTGCCCGCCCCATTCGGACCGATCAGCCCGACCACCTCGCCCGGCGCCACGTCCAGATCGATGCCCAGGAGCACGTCGTGCTTCCTGAAAGACTTGCGCAGGGCGCGTGCTTGGATGCCGGTCAACGTTCGGCGAGTGTAACGGTTGTCGGTTGTCTGCGATGTTGCGGGCTGCCGACCAGTCTGCGCGACGCGAAACGTGGTGTCCGAAACCGTGAACCCGTTGCCGCTCGCCTTCGAAGTTGTTTACACTGGACGCTCCACGCTGTTCCGCGCGACTCCTCGCCGTGGCGATTCTGCTTCTCCTCGCACCTACAGCGTCCATGGCAAATACATTCGAGGATCTTCGCGCGTTTCAGCGCGCGCTCGACCTGATGGTTGAGGTGTACACGGCGACAGAGTCATTCCCAAAGCGTGAGTTGTACGGCCTCACCTCACAGATGTGCCGCGCGTCGTGCTCCGTTGTCAGTCAGATCGCGGAGGGACAAGGACGGCTCACCTTTGGTGAGTGGCGGCAAATGCTCAGTCAGGCGCGCGGATCACTCTACGAAGTGCAGGCCCAAGTGATCGCATCGCATCGACTGAGATTCCTGGACGACGCGGCCCGGGAACACCTGAAGAAACACATCCGGCTCACAGGTCGAGAGTTGACGGGCCTCATCGCGTGGGTAAGAAAGCGTGAGGCCCAGTCCAAGCGTCGCAAGGGAGACCACGCGCAGACAAC
>JANMSA010001098.1:0-2356 GCA_031388865.1 Acidobacteriota bacterium
GTCAGCGGCGCGGTGTGCAGGGAGTGCGGCGCGAAAACGCAGGGCGGAAAGTTCTGTCATGACTGCGGCGCGACCCTCAATCCGAAGAAAGGCTGCGCCGAATGCGGCCACGAGGCCGAGGGAAGCCCGAAGTTCTGTCCAGAGTGCGGGCAGAAGTACTGACTTGTCGTCGGTTGTCAGTTGTCAGTGATCGGTGCCGTAACGCTCGGACGACAGTCTTTGGGGCCGCTCGAGGCGCTCTCCCGCGAGCTTTCAGAATCGAACTCTCAGACAACCGACAACTGAGAACCGACAACATCCGGGCAGCCACTTTGCACCATTGGCGCGCGTGAACCACACGATCATCGTCCTGTTTGGCGGCCGTTCCGACGAGCGCCATGTAAGTGTCGCCTCGGCGCAGAACGTCCTGCGTACCCTCGGCCCGGCCCTGGCGTGGTTCTGGGCGCCGAACGGAGCCGTTCATGACGTCGCCCCAGCGGACGTCCTGGGGCATCAGCGGCCGTTCGAGCTCGATTTCAGCCCGGCCCGGCCTGCGATCTTCCCCGACCTCGAGCAGGCCCTCGACACCGTTCCGGTCGATGATCCAGTCTTTCTACTGGCACTGCATGGCGGCGAAGGTGAAGACGGCACCGTGCAGCGCCTGCTGGAGGCACGCGGCCTTCCGTTCACTGGCTCCGGTTCGGAGGCCAGCGCAGCCGCGTTCGACAAGGACCGGGCGAAAGACCTGGTGCGCGGACGGGTGCGCTCCGCAGAGTCTCGCGTGGCCCGGTATGCGGAAGAGATTCATCCCGTGATCGACGACATGCTCTCGTGGCACGAACGCATCGTGGTCAAGCCGCTCGCGGCCGGGTCCAGCCGTGGACTGTTTTTCCTCGGACGCGACGACGATCGCGACCGCGTTGCCGAGCAGGTGAAAGCGCTGAAGATCCCCTACATCGTCGAGCAGTTCATCCGCGGACGCGAGCTGACCGTTGGAGTCCTGGACCAGGGAGAGGGCCCGTTCGCATTGCCGGTCATCGAGATCGAAATCGATCCGAACCGCGCGTTCGACTACGAGGGCAAGTATCTCGGCTCCGGCACCCGCGAGATCTGCCCCGCCGTGATCTCCGAGGAGATGGCGCGCGCAGCCCAGGAGACCGCTCTCGTCGCGCACGTCGCCCTCGGCTGCGCGGGCTATTCACGCACCGACATCGTGGCGGCGGACGACGGGATGTACTTTCTCGAAACGAACACTCTTCCCGGTCTGACCACCAGCTCGCTCGTGCCACAGGAGCTGGCAGTCGTAGGCATCGGCTTTCGCGAGTTTCTGGAACGGCAGGTCGAGCTGGCGAGCCTTCGAGCGATCGAGCCTTCGAGCTCTCGTGCAGCCTCCTCATAGACTCGGAGGCTGGAAGCCTCGTAGACTCGTCATGCCGTGAACGCGCTCCAACACGTCTTTCCGCTCCTGCTTGGCCTCGGCTTGTCGGCGTCGACGGGGCTGAACACCTTCCTCCCGCTGCTGCTGCTGGCTGGGGCGGCCCGGTTCCATGTCGCGGGGATCACCCTCGGAGACAAGTTCGGGTGGCTGACGTCCGACGCGGCCATGATCACCTTGATCATTGCCTGTGTCGTCGAACTGATTGCGGACAAAATCCCGGCCGTCGACCACATCCTCGATTCGGCAGGAACGTTCGTGCGTCCGGTCGCGGGGGCGCTCGCGAGCGCCTCCGTACTGACTGGTGTCGATCCCATGGTCGCCGCCATCGTGGGAATCATCGTGGGCGCGCCCACCTCCCTCGGCCTGCACACGCTGAAAGCGGGCACTCGCGTCGCCTCCTCGGTGACGACCTTCGGCTGCGCGAATCCAGTGATCTCCATCCTGGAAGACATCGTCGCGTTTTTTCTCTCGGTCCTGGCCATCTTCGCGCCGATCTTCGTGCCGCTGGCCCTGGCCATGCTGGTCTGGGCGCTCTGGCGGGTGATGAAACGCATCCGCGCCGAGCAGCCCGCTTGACCGTTGCTGGTTGCTGGTGGTCAGTTGTCCATGCAATCAGTCGTGCAAGAGTGCGAACCCCGCGATACGCGACTCGTGGTTTTTCGCAGCCGCTGGAGGCGGCTCGTACGGTAGCCGGTGGTGCGAGCAAAGCGAGTGACCACCGGATTGCAAGTGTGGCAAGGGAACCGACCCCGGAAGGGTCGCGTACTGCTTCCTATGCGGGGAGGCATTGCCAGTCCATCCGCGACCCCTGCCGGGGTCGTCAATCCATGGTCGTGACCGACCGGTGGAGGCGGCGTTCGCTCCCACCACCGGCCACCCAAAGATCCGCCACCAGCGGCGGCGAAAAAACCCGGGGGCCCGATACCGGGGGTCGCACAC
>JANMSA010001122.1:0-2265 GCA_031388865.1 Acidobacteriota bacterium
GCTGCGCTCGGTTTCATGTTTACCCTCTCTCGGGGAAGGTTCCCCGAGGCCGGAAAGCTAGCTGCATCCGGTGCACGTCGCAAGCCCCGCGGAGACGGGGACGGCGGGTGACGAGGGGAACCGGTCGGACAATGCTCACGCAATCAGCGTGCTGTGTCAGGCAAACGGGCTCTAGCCCCAAAACCAGCGTGCACAGCGGCAGCTTTCGTTGAAGAAAGCCAGCCGGAACGCCCCTCCCTAACGTACGTGGCATTGAAACCAAAACGGCCAACACGCTCTGGGAGGGGCGTTTCGAGTGAAGCAAAGTACACGGCGGCGGATCGAGAACGGCAAGAAGAGAATCGAGCATCGTCTGCGGGAACGCGCTTGGAGTCCGCAGGACGAACCGATGCTGAGCACGTTGGGACTCAGCTACGAAGTAGCTGAGCGAACGCGAGCGATCGAGATGGGCGGCGCACCCGCGTTGCTGCGGATGGCGCGTGATCTCGGGCTGGCGGCGAGGATCGACGCGTCGGTCAACCTCTTGAAGGTGCACTTGCCCTACCAGGACTCGGACCACGTGCTGAACATCGCGCTGAACGCTTTGTGTGGCGGCACCTGCCTGGAGGACATCGAGCACCGCCGCAACGACGAGAACTTTCTGAATGCCATCGGTGCCGAGCGCATTCCCGACCCGACGACCGCTGGCGACTACTGCCGCCGGTTCGAGGAGCGCGATGTGCAGAGCATGATGAATGCGATCAACCAGACGCGCCTCGTGGTGTGGCGTCGACAGGAGGCGTCGTTCTTCGCCGAAGACGCGATCATCGAGGCAGACGGCGCGAAGGCCCCGACCCTCGGCGAGTGCAAGCAGGGTATGGACATCACGTACGATGGGGAGTGGGGTTACCACCCACTCTTGGTGTCGCTGGCGAACACGGCCGAGCCACTGTTCTTGGTGAACCGACCGGGCAACCGTCCGTCCCACGAAGGCGCAGCCGAGTACTTCGATCGAGCTGCCGCCCTGGTGCTCAGCGCAGGCTTCAAGAGCGTCACGTGTCGCGGCGACACCGACTTCAGTCAAACCGCTCATCTTGACCGGTGGCACGCGGCCGGACTGCGATTCGTGTTCGGCTACGACGCGGCGCCGAACCTGGTCAAGAAGTCAGAATCCCTTCCAGAGGCCGTCTGGAGGCCGCTGGCGAGGCCGCCCAAGTACGAGATCGCGACCGAACCCAGGCAACGGCCCGAGAACGTCAAGGAGCAGATCGTGAGGGCGCGGGGCTACCTCAACATCTACCTGCTGGGCGAGGACGTGGCCGAGTTCGACTACTCGCCAACCGCCTGCAGCAACACGTATCGCATGGTCGTGGTGCGCAAGAACCTGTCACGCGAGCGTGGCGAGAAAGTGCTGTTCACCGAGTACCGCTACTTCTTCTACATCACGAACCGGCGAGACATGTCGACCGACGAAGTCGTCTTCTTCGCCAACGACCGCTGCAACCAAGAGAACCTCATCGCGGAGCTCCGCTCGGGCGTGCGCGCACTGCGCATGCCGGTCGACACCCTGGTGAGCAACTGGGCGTACATGGTGATGGCTGCGCTGGCGTGGTCGCTGAAGGCGTGGTTTGCCTTGCTCATCCCGGTGCAGGGCCGATGGCGGGAGCAGCATGAAGCCGAGCGCAGAAAAGTGTTGCGCATGGAGTTCCGCACCTTCCTCAACGCGATCATCGCAATTCCAACGCAGGTCGTTCGCTCGGGGCGGCGAGTCATCATGCGCGTCCTGGCCTGGAAGCCACTCCTCCACGTCTTCTTCCGCACGCTCTCGGCGATCGGCGTTCCCTGCTGATTCTCGAACCACCTGAAGCCGCGGTACGGATGCCGCGGTCCACCGGGCCCCTCACCAAACCTCCCGCTCGACAAGCACCTCACCCCCGACGCCACGGCGCGAGCTTGTGCAGACCGACACGCTCGAGCGGTTGAGGTCTGTCTCGTTTCCGGCTTCCAGCCGACCCGCCGACGACTGCCAAAACGCCATCAACAAACGCTTGTTTTGGGGCTAGCTACGGCCCAGTTATGGCACGTGATGTGCTCTTTGTCGTATTACGAAAGAGAGGATGCCAATATGGTGTTATGTACATCGGACAAGGATGCGGAGCCATGGTGCAGCATTGGTAGCTAGATCCTGTTCAGCGTAGGGTAGGACAGGCTCGGTAAGCCAACTTGCGAGCCTAAGCCGCGACCGCTTTCGAGCGCCGAATGGCGGCGATGAGCGAACTCGGGTCG
>JANMSA010001139.1:0-9196 GCA_031388865.1 Acidobacteriota bacterium
GGGCCCCCATTGAGACTCCCCACGCCCCTTTCACCCACTCGAAGAGTCCATGGCTGCACGACTCGAAGGCTTGAAGACTCGAAGACTTGACGGCTCGAAGACTTGAAGACTACCCCCGCCGGGACAGGAAAAAGGCTTCCAGCCGGTCCGCGACGTGATTCGCCCGCCACTGCTCAGCCACTTCGCGGCCGCGCTTCCGGAGGCCATCGCGCAGGTCGAAGTCGCTCAGCACCTCGATGAGGCGCTCGCCGAGCTCGACGGCGTTGTCCTCCGGCGCGAAGAGCGCGTAGTCGTGCGTTTCGTCGAAGGAGAGGTAGGAAGGGATCGAGGTCACGACACAGGGAATGCCCGAGGCCATCGCTTCAGCGACAGGGAGGCCGAAGCCTTCTTCGCGATGGTTGGGCGCGATCAGCACATCGCACGAGTGCATGAGGCGGGTCATCTCGGCGGTGGTGAGTCCGACGTGGAACTCCTGGACCGCTTCCAGCGGTTCCTCGCGTGACGGTGCCCACGGCGAGACGCGGATCAGATCGAGCGTCTGATGGAACCAGCGCGCGTGGGCCACCGCGCCGTATCCCTCCGGAATCCCGCGCAGATCGGCCTGCGCCTGGCCGCAGAGCAACACCCGCGGGGGCTCGTGCTCACGCGCGTTGCCGGGACGGAAAAACTCATCCTCGACCACCTGGCCGACGTAGGTCACGTCCTCACTGAAACGACGGCAGACCTCGAGCAGCGACTTCGTCACCACGAGCTTCGGGATCGGCAGCGAATAGACGGCGTCGATCTGGTCACGGATGGGGGCGTAGGCGGAGAAGGCGCCCTCGTATCCCTGGCAGAGGTGCACGGCGCGGTCGCCGGCGATGGCGTGCGCGAACGGAACCGTCACCCAGAAAGTCCCTACGACGAAGTCTTCGCCCGAGGCGTCGTACTCCCGGAAGTCATCGACGTACACCCACTCGGCCTGCGAGCTTCGCCAGGTCAAAGGCAGACCTTTGGTGACGAGCCGCACGCGATGGCCCCGCTCGATCAAGGCATCCGCATGCACGAGCTGTACGCGCACTCCGCCCGACTGTTCCGTGTCTTCGACGAGGTAGGTGATGTTCATGTGTTCTTCGAGTCTTCCAGCCCTCAAGTCTTCGAGTCTCACAGTCTCATAGGTTCAGAGTCTCATAGGAGGCCGCCAGCGACTCTCTGAGACTATGAGCCTGTGAGCCTGTGAGCCTGTGAACCTTTCTCGAAGACTCGAAGACTCGAAACTACGAGCTGCCGTTCCGCGCCAGCACGTAATATCCCGTCGGGATCAGATCTTCCCGCGAATGAGGGAGCCCCGAGGATTCGAGGACGCGGATCAGGTTCTCACGCGCGGGCGTCTCGACTGCGTCCTGCGGGGTGATCCCGGCGATCGTCCATCCGGCGATCGTGAGCATGTCCTCCAGGGTCTGACGGGTGAAGAAGCGCAGGTGGCCGACGCAGGTCAGGCCCATGTACGCGTAGTCGAAGCGGCCGTGCAGGAGGTCGTTGATGACCGCGGCGTTGGACAGGTTGGGGATGCTCAGGAGCAGGTGAGCGCCGGGAAGCGCCACGCGGCGCAACTCAGCGAGGAAGGACCAGGGCTCGTCGAGGTGCTCGACGATGTCGCCTCCGATGATCCAGTCGAAGCGCTCGTCGAGGATGGAGACGATCTCGCGCACGTCGCCGCGGTAGACGGCGTCGATCCGCTTCTCCGCGACGGCGGCCGCGTCGGGGTCGAGCTCGATTCCGACGACACGACACTTCTGCCGGCGCTTCAGGGCTTCTCCCAGCGGAGCCTCGCCACACCCGAATTCCAGGATCGACTTCGCGTCGGGGCTGATGCGTGTCAGCAGGTCATGTCTGGTCTGTCCCCGCAGCGAGCTCCAACGGTGAATGTAGTCGGTGCCGGAGATGGCCACATCGCGCTCAGCGAGTACGGAGTGAAGCGGGCCCTCGACCGTGGCGAGCAGGTCGGAACGGGCGAGAAAGGTACCCGGATCCGAGCGATCCCAGGTGACGCGATCAAGGGAAACGGGCTCAGCCTCCAGCCGACTCATCGCCGACTGCAACTCGCGCAGCGTGAGGTAGGGCTCGAAGGGCGCGCGCTGCTGCTTGAGATGCTGAGTCGTGTTGGCCACCGGTACGACAGCCGCTGCACCGCTCGCTTCGAGCGCGTCGCGCAAGCGGGAAGAGAGCAGGACGGATGGGAGGAGAAGTGGGTCGGTGACCACCAGCGCATGAGGCTCGTCGAGATCCTCGGCCACCAGATCCGCCGGCTCCTCCGGCTCGTAGAAGATCAGCCGGGTGACATCCGTGCCGCGGCGGAGCAGCATCTGGGTCTGCCAGGAGGCGTATCGCTCTTCGATCGCAGAATGGTCGTAACGGGGGTAGAGCACCGCGATGGGCATGAGCGGGCGCATCATACGCGGAACACGTTCCCGGTTCACTGCGTTTAGACGCGCGGCACAGGATCCCCGTACCTACCTAAAGATGCTGAAGACAAACCCTTTCCTCCACAACGATGCGGAGCGGATCTACGATCCGCTGACGGATCGCGCGCTGGTCCCGGGGGATGAGGCGTACGAGCGTTTCCGTGCGTTCGAGAGGGACGGTGCATCCGACGGATCCCTGGAGCGCGACGGGTGGCTGCTGCGCAACGGCGACGATGTTTCGCACCGGCATCATCTGAAGATCGTTTCCCTGGAGACCCTCACCACCTGCAACCAGAAGTGCTACTTCTGCCCGGTCTCCATCGCGCCGCGTGAGGATTACGAAATGCCGGATGCGCTCTTCGCGCAGATCGTCAATGAGTTGACCACCTTCCGGGCCACGCTGGAGAGCGTCTTTCTGCAGAGTTACAACGAGCCCACGCTCGACCGCCGTTTCCTGGAGCAGGTGCGCACACTCATCGACGCGGGTCTTCCGGTGGCGGTGCTCAGCAACGGTTCGGGGTTCACGCCGGCAAAGACGGATGCGGTCCTGGAGCTGGGTGGCCTGCGTTACCTCTGCATCAACCTTTCGACGCTGGACCGCGAGCGTTATCAGCGCGACCGCGGCGCCGATCACCTGCCGGTGGTGCTGCGCAACCTCGAGTACATGCAGGAGACAAGGGTCGCCCGGCAGATGAGCATCGTCGTTCTCGGCACGGGGGACGACACCCACCTTCGCGACTTCGAAGAGATCCGCAATCGCTTTGCCGCGACCCGCTTTTCGGTCGAGCAGCATGTGGTCATGGATCGTGCCGGGTGGCTGGACGTTGGTCTCAAAGCCGAGGACCGCATGCGGCCGCTTGCGGGCTGCGACAACGTAGGCTCCCGTCCGCTGCAGCATCTCCACATCACGCCCTACGGAAAGTGCGTGCTCTGCTGCGAGGACTACGACGAAAAGTACGTCGTCGGCGACCTCACTCGGAACACGATGGCCGAAGTGCTGGCGGGGGATGAGATCGCAAAGCTGCGCAGATGGGTTTACGGGCTCGAAGAAGCGCCCAAGGACTTCATGTGTCGTGACTGCGTGTTCGCCCGACGGTCGTAACAGGGGCTCTGCGGAACGCCGGCCGCTGAAAGCCGGCGCTCCATGCGCTGTCCCGGCTCAGCCTATTGTCGAACGAGGCGTCGACGCACTGCGGTCCCCGGCGTTCCGAGACGCACGGCGTGATTCTGGGAGTCGGCAATGAGGAGCTGGCCCGAAGGGAGGAGCGCAAGATTCTCGGGGAAGGAGAAGCGCGCTCTGCTTCCGGTACCGTTCACGTTGCCAGGTGATCCGATCAACCCCGCGACGGTCGATACGAGACCGTTTTTTCTGATGCGTCGAATGACATGGTTGTATTCGGAGACGTAGAGATTGCCTTCAGCGTCGGACACGACACCGCTCGGACCCGTGAATCGTGCGTCTCTGCCGATCCCGTCCTGGGATCCGGGAGCGCTGGCGTTGCCCCCCGCGACGGTCGTGGTCAGGCCGGATTGAGTGATCTTTCGAATGACATTGTTGCCAAAGTCGGCCACGTAGAGATTTCCCGCTCCGTCGACGGTGATGCCTGAGGGGTAACTGAACCGGCTCGTCGTGCCGGTTGAGTCGAAGAAGCCTTGGTTGGGATTGCCGGCCAGCGTCGAGACCTCGCCACTCGGCCCGATCCGACGGATCGTGTGGTTGTCGAGCTCTGTCACGTACACGACGTTCTGCGAGTCGACCGTGATGCCCCATGGCCGCGAGAAGCGCGCGGTCATGCCGAACCCGTCCTGATATCCGGGACCTGCGAAGGCGTTGCCGGCGAACGTCGTCACGAACCCCCCTGCCGTGATCTTGCGGATGGTGTGGTTGCCGGGGTCGGCCACGTAGATGTTGCCGTCCGGACCGATCGCGACGCCGCTGGGATCCTGAAAGCGTGCATTCTGGCCGCCGCCGTCTACCGCCCCGCCTTCCCCTTGCAACCCGGCGAAGGTGATCGTCGTGCCGTTCGGCGAGATCCTGCGAATCGCGCTTGTCTGAGCGACGTATACGTTGCCCGCGGCGTCCGCCGCCACGCCGTTCGGGAAGAACAGGCGCGCGCTCGTGCCCGTCCCCTCCGTGAATCCCCGTCGAGGCTTCGAGCCCGCGAGCGTCGAAACCGAGCCACCTGGGGTGAGGATCGCCCGGATGGCGTGATTCACGGCATCCGACACATAGATGGTGATGCCGTCTGGAGAGACGGCGATGCCCGAGGGGAAGTGAAACCGCGCGTTGCCCGCCACGCCGTCATCCGCGCCGCTCGAGGGATCGCCCTGCAAGACCCGGCCGGCCAGCGTCGTCACGACCCCTTGCGGAGTCACCCGACGGATGACGTCGTTGTCGTGATCAGCCACATAGATGTTGCCGTCGCCGCCGATGTCGAGTCCCCACGGCCCGTTGAGCCGCGCCTGCGTTCCGGTTCCGTCCTGGTAGCCCTGCGTCGAGCCCGCGAGGGTGCTCACCCTCCCGTCGGGCGCAATGGCGCGGATGCGATGATTGCCGGTGTCGGAGACATAGAAGAATCCGGTGTTGCGGTCGTATGCGATGTCGGAGGGACGGTTGAACCGCGCCTGCAGTGCCGGACCGTCCGCGCTGCCCGCGAACAGCATGCCCCCTGCGAAGGTGGTGACGACGCCCTCCGGAGTCACTTTGCGGATGGTCTGGTTTTGTGTGTCGGCTACGTAGAGGTCACCGCTGGGGCCGACCTCCAGCCCACGGGGGAAAGCGAACATCGCATTGGTACCGGCCGCGTCCGCTGAACCGAAGACACCTGGATTCCCCGCGATCGTGGTTACCGTTCCACCCGGCCCGAGCCGCCGGATCACATGATTGTCTTTGTCAGAGACGTAGACGACCCCCGACACCGGATCGACAGCGATGCCGGCCGGAAAGCGAAAGCGAGCACTTTCGTACGCGCCGTCGGCGAAGCCTGCCACTCCGCCCAGGCCACCGATCGTTGAAACGTTTCCGCTGCTCGTGATCACCCGGATGGCGTGGTTTCCCGTGTCGGCGACGTAGAGGGTCCCGTCAGCGCCCACATCGACAGCCCGAGGCGAAGAGAACCGGGCAGTCTCTCCCTGTCCGTCTACGAATCCGCCGCCGCGGGTCGAGCCGGCAAGTGTAGAAATGGTGAGGGTCTGCGCAATCAGGGAAAGAGGAGCGAGAAGCGTGAGGGTGGGGAAAAGGATTCTCAGTCGCACGATGGATCAGACATTTCGCAAAAAGCAGACCATCCGGTAGCCGTAAGTCCCATCGGCGTAGCGATCGCGATAGCGCGCCCCGCTGGTGACGAGGTCATCAATCTGCTGTTCGATGAGGCCGAGGTCGCTGATGAGGCGGGCGCGATAGGCGGGAATCCGGTCGGTGAAGTACGCCATCGTCGGCGCCGCCTTCGCCGAGAGGTCCATCTCCTCGGTCATCAGGAACCCGTGCCGTTCCGCCGCGCCGAGGAACGCGTCGAGCGAGTGCAGGGCTCCCTGTTCGTCGAGAGGACGCAGCGCGAACTCATCAAGAACCACTACGCGAGGAGCGAGTGCTGCGGCACGAGAGAACAGCGCCTCTGAGGCGATGTACTGCGAGGATTCCTGGAAGAGCACGACGTCGTATTCATGCCGCCCGGCCCTCTTCGCCCTCCCTGGTGCGCCCTGCCCCTCGAAGTCCTCGAACCTCGCGCAGTGCACGGGAAACTCATTGCCGTATCGTGCGCGCGCCATTGCGATCTGCTTTTCGTCTGGAGTGATCCCTTCCGCGTCGTACCCGGCGTCCACCAGCCTGCGGAGCGTGGTGGCCAGTCCGATGCCCACCTCGAGCACGCGTGCGGGCGGAGCTGGCAGGCGGGAGAGGAGGAGAGCCGTCGATCGTTCCTGCGCGGAAGCGAGCGACTCCCCCTCCCGCTCGAAGAGCCCGTAATGGAGCCAGGAGACGGCTCCTTCCTCATGCGTGAGGATATGCATGAAAACGTTGAGCGGGTAGCTGAACTCACGCCAGGGTGGCGGAACGGGCTGCACTGGAGCATTCTATGTGCAGACACAACTGTGAAACGGTTTGCATCGGTGCTGTTTCTGCTCGGCATCGTGGTCGTCTTGTATCGCAAGGTGACCCGGCTCTGGTGGACCTATGACGATGCGTGGAATGTCCACGTCTCGCTGGTGCGTCCTTGGACGGACGCGTTTACACAACGGGACATCTGGCCGCAGCATCTGTTCACCCCGCTGCTCCTCGGCTCGCATGAGGTGCTGCTCTCGCTGGCGGGGCTGGACCCGGATCACTGGTACCGCGTGCAGCTTTTCCTGATCGGCGGGTGCGCGGTGGCGCTCTTCGTCGCGTTGCGGTTGTACGTGGGGACTCTACCTTCACTGGCCGGGGCATTCCTCTTCGCGGCGGGGCCGCCGCTCTGCAGCTTCGCCACGCAGTTGATGGTGATCCACTACCTCGAAGCCGTTCTCCTCGGCACGCTGGCGGTGATCGCCTACGTGCACGCGTTCCGGCGACAATCCGTGGCGCTGGAAATGCTGTCGGCGCTGTTCTACTTTTCGGCGATGCTGGCCAAGGAGATCGCAGTGCCGTTGCCGGCGCTGCTGTTCTTCCTCCCGCCCCGTCTGGCCCGGGTGCGCCTGCGTCACCTCCTCTTCCACGCGATTGCCCTGACGGGCTACGCGCTCTGGCGATGGACCGTCATCGGAAGGATTTTCGGCGGCTACGGCTGGGCCATTGCGCCTGCCGAGGTGCCGCGAGTGCTGGCGATCCTTCCGTGGAAGATCATTCTCACCTGTGCCGGAGCGGGCATCGGCGTGGGAGTCGGCGCCGTAGCGCTCCTCGGCGTCGGCGCGAGCAGCGCGCTGCGTACGCGGCGTGCGTTGCTGATCGGTGCGATCACGCTGCTGCTCTCCATCGCGCCGATCATTCCGGTGTCGAAAGAGATGCAGCCGCGCTATGTCGTCACCGCGTGGCTGTGGTTGTGCGTCGTGTTTGCCCTGGGCGTGACGTCGCTCCGGAGTCCCGCGCGAAATGCGCTGCTGGCGGCCGCGATCGGAGCGGTGCTCGTGGCCAACCGGCAGGAATGGACTCGTGAATACGCGCGGTCGCTTCGGATGAGCGGCGAGGCGCGCGCATTCATGAGCCTGGGCGCAGGATCGATGTTGCGAGGACCGGTCATTCCGCCGGCAGCGATGGTGGAGTTGCAGTGGCTGAAGGAGGAGCATCTGCAGCGGCCCCGCGGCGCGGGCTGGTTCTACGACGACCTCTTCCTTTGCGCGGGCGCGCCGCTGCAGGGCAAGCGTGTCTATGAGTGGGTCGAGCGGCGCCGGGAAGTGGTGGAAGTGACCGCGAGGATCCCGGACCTGGCCAGCAGCTATTGCGCGTCCATCCGCCACAACGCTCCGATGCGCACGGAGTTCCACCATCGGAACGAGGCGCTGTTCTGGCGCTTCGGCCCTTACGAGAATGGCCACTGGAGCGTGATCTTTGGCGGTGGACTGCAGGCGTTCAAGGTCCCTCGGGAGGAGGGCTTCCGTCTGGCAGGCGTCCCGGGGCTGACGCTCCGCGTGCGCTACGAGTCGCCGGAAGGGTGGGTGACCTACTCCCCGGAAATCGCACTAGACTTCGCGCGGCAACCGAACCTCGTATGGCACCGCTGAAGCTCAACTACGACCCGCAATCGCTCCGTGGACGGTACCTGAGCGCCGATCCTTTCCCGCACATGGTGCTGGACGGTCTCTTCGACGACGCAGACCTGGAGTCCGTGCTCGCGGAGTTCCCGAAGCCCGATGAGATGCGCTGGGTGCGATTCGACTCGCCGACGGAGAAAAAGCTCGGGTACTTTCACGAACAGAGCACGATCACGAATCGAGTGCGTGCGTTCCTTGACGCGATGAACGGCTTCGAGATGCTGCTGTTCCTCGAGGCTTTGACGGGCATGGAAGGACTGATCCCGGATCCGTATTTTGGCGGCGGTGGACTCCATCAGATCGAGCCCGGTGGCTTCCTGAAGATTCACGCGGACTTCAACGTCCATCCCAAACTGAAGCTCGACCGCCGTGCGAACGTGCTCGTCTACATGAACAAGGATTGGCGTGAGGAGTGGGGCGGTCACCTCGAGCTGTGGAGTCCGACTGCGACGGAATGCCGCCAGCGCATCGCGCCACTATTCAACCGCACCGTGATTTTCTCCACGACCGACACGTCGTTCCACGGCCATCCACACCCTCTCGCATCGCCGGCGGGGGTAACGCGCAAGTCCGTGTCGCTTTACTACTACACGGCAGGGCGCCCGCTGCACGAGCAGTCTGCGGCGCACGTCACGATCTTTGCCTAGGTTGTCGGTTGTCGGTTGTCGGTTGCGGTTGTCGGTTGCGGTTGTCAGTTGTCGGTTGTCAGTTGTCTGGGATGTATCGTTCGATTGGTTGCTGGTTGCTGGTTACTGGTTACTGGTTACTGGTTGGTGGTGACTGTGCGAGGGCATGGCCGCTGACAGGCTGATCCACAAGGCGGCTCTCTGATTCGCAGTCCGCGTCATGCACGACGACTGGATGAGCAACGGGTGTGCGTGCGGGCGGAAACCGGGTGGGCGGCAGGGTGGAACACCAGCAACGCCGGAGGCACAAGAACACCAGCAACGCCGAAGGCACAGAACACCAGCAACGCCGGAGGCACGGAACACCAATAACGGCGAAGGACACTAGTTCCGACTGGGATCGCC
>JANMSA010001140.1:0-3703 GCA_031388865.1 Acidobacteriota bacterium
TGCGGCTCCGCCGCGCTGTGATCCTTAGCTGGTCGTCATGCAAGCTGATGTCACACCCTCGACTCAGACGACAGGACCCGCGGCGATGCGACACCTGCGCGCAGTCCGCTGCGGGGGCATCATCCACCTCGCCCCCCTCAGCGGTCGGTTCAGTTGGAATAATGTCGGCGCCGAACGGTCTTCAGGCGAGGACAGTTTACCGCTCGCATGCGCACACTCCTTCGTCTGATCGCTGTCCTCGTGCTGGTGCTCCTCGGAGCGCCATTGGTCATGCATGTGGTCATGCACGATCTTCATCAAAATCATCACGATGGCGAGACCCGGCACGCGGACGAGAACGCTGAGCATAGCGATCATGAGCACCCGATCGTCACTTCCGCTCCGCTTCAGGTGCCGGTGCACCCTGCACCGGTCACATCCGTGGACCTCGAGACCGCGTCCGCTGTCTCACGAGTAAGCCTGCTGACCGACGAGCGCAATACCGTCGCTATGGGTGCGGTCCGGATCGACGAAGATACCGGCCTGCAGTCGCTGCTCTCGACCTTCCTGATCTGATCACTCCTTTGCCGGACGCTTTCCACCGGGCTTCTGCGACTGGAGTGAATCGTGCGTTTTCTCAGGTCTCTCGTTTTGTGCGCCATGGTCGCCTTCATGGCGACCGCTCAGGAACCACCACCCGACACCACGCTTTCCGGCACGCGACCCGAACCTGTGGGGGAGTTGACGCTCGCGCAGATCCTCTCGCTCGCGACCAGTCGAAACCCGGACATCGCCGTTGGCGAATCTGAGATTCGGGCGCGCGAAGGTCGTCTGCTGCAGGTCGGAACGCGTCCCAACCCGGAGCTCGTGGGCACCACCGAGAACCTTGGAGGCGATGCCGGCAAGACCGGCGGAGTGCAGTCGACTCTGCAGGTCGAGCAGCGCCTCGAGCTCGGGGGGGATCGCGGAGCGCGGACGGCCGTCGCCACTGCGTCGCGCGACCTTGCGCGCTGGGATCTGGAGTCGCACCGTCTGGACGTGATCGTGCGCGCAACACGAGCGTTCGTCGATGTTCTCTCAGCGCAGAGACGGCTCGAGCTCGCGACCGATACGGTCCGTGTGGCCGAGGAGGTCAGGAGCACGGTAGCGGCGCGAGTGGAGGCCGGCAAGGTCTCACCGATCGAGGAGACACGCGCCGAGGTGGGACTGGCGATGGAGACGATCGAACGGGATCGCGCCGCAGCGGAGCTGCGCGGCGCACGCTCGCGTCTCGCGGCGACCTGGGGAAGCACGACGCCGCGTTTCCAGCGAGTCGTCGGCGACTTGGGCGCGATCCCATCCGTGCCGTCACTTGAAGCCGTAACGGCCCAGCTGGAAGGAAATCCCGAAGTCGCACGGTGGAGCGCGGAGATCGCAGAACGCGAGGCCACGCTCCGTGTGGAGCGAGCCCGTGCCGTTCCTGATGTCACGGTTGGAGGTGGCTACCGCCACTTCGCGATCGGCAGCAGCGCCGCGGTCGTCACCGCCTCCGTTCCGCTGCCGCTGTTCGACAGGAACCGCGGTGCGCAGATCGAAGCGCGCGAGCGGATTGCCGGAGCGCGGGAGGAGCGTCGCGCGGCGATGGTGAGGCTCGAGCAGCTCGTCGTTGAGACCCACGCGGCGTTGGCGCGCGCCGAGGGGGAGGTCACGAGTCTGCGTGACGAGGTGGTGCCGCGGGCCGAGAGCGTGTATGCGGCCGTCAGCGAGGGTTACAGGCTCGGCAAGTTCGGTTACATGGAAGTGCTCGATGTGCGCCGGACGCTCGCCGGCGTGCGAGGGCAGCTCGTGCGTGCCCAGACGGAATTGCAGCGCGCGCACGCGGATCTGCAGCGACTCACTGCGTCACCGACGAACCGCATCACGAATGGAGAGCAGCAGCCATGAAACTCTGCAACCAGATCCTCGCTTCGGTCGCGATGATGACGCTCCTTCTCGGCACCGCCGCATGCAAACGCGCCGAAATGGAAGCAAAAGAAGACACGGGCAAAGGGCCGCACGGCGGAAAGCTTCTGACCAAAGACGATTTCTCGGTGGAAGTGAAAATCTTCGAGGAGGGAGTTGCTCCCGAATACCGCGTCTACGCGTTCGACGACGGCAAGCCCATCGCGCCGGCGGGCTATACCACCACCATCACGCTGAAGCGGCTCGAGCGAACGGACACCATCAACTTCTCGCCCCGTAGCGACTACCTGCTGGGAGACAAGGAGATCGTGGAGCCGCACTCGTTCGACGTCACCGTCAACGTGGCGCACGGCGGTCAACCTTATCAATGGACCTACGACTCCTACGAAGGGCGAACCGAGATCCAGCCTGCGGAGTTGAAGAGCGCGCATGTGGTCATCGAACGAGTCGGTCCGGCGCGCATGAAAAAGGTCATCGAGTTGCCGGCTCAGATTGCGCTGAACGCCGACAGGACCGCGCAGGTCGTTCCCCGTCTCGCCGGGGTCGTTACAGAAGTCCGGAAGAACCAGGGCGACCGGGTCACCCGTGGTGAGGTCATCGCCGTGATCAGCAGCGGCGACCTGGCCACGGCCAGGCAGGCCTACATCGAAGCCGGACAGCGGCTCGAACTGGCGCGGATCTCCGCGCAACGGGAAGAGGCGTTGTGGAAGAAGAAGATCTCTCCCGAAGAGGACTACCTCATCAGGAAGAACGCCCTCGCTGAAGCCCAGCTCAGGTACCAGTCCACCGCTCAACAGCTCGCGGCCCTCGGTGTGCCTGCGGGCGAGAGTCGCGGACAGGGCAACCTCGCCCGCTACGCGCTGCGCGCACCTCTGACCGGAATGGTCATCGCCAAAAACGTGACGGTCGGAGAAGCGGTCGAGGCCACGGAAACGATCTTCACCGTCGCCGATCTCTCCACCGTCTGGGCCGAGATCACGGTCCCGCCCAATCAACTTGGCGCCGTGCGCTCCGGCCAGAAGGTCGTGGTGCACTGGCCGGATCAGGATGTGAAGGTGGCGGGGACGGTCACCTACGTCGACCCCCTGGTCGGCCTGGAAACGCGCTCGTCGCGTGCGCGGGTCGTGATCGCGAACCCGAACGGGGTGTGGCGGCCCGGGCTCTTCGTGAAGGTGAGCCTCACGCAGGACGAGGTGACGGTTCCGATGGCCGTCAAAGCCGAAGCCCTGCAGACCTTCCGCGACTGGGACGTGGTGTTCATCAAAGTCGGGAATCTGTTCGAGGCGCGGCCGCTCGAGCTGGGGAGAGTAGACGGCGATCAGGTCGAGGTGAAGTCCGGATTGAGCACGGGCGAGAAATACGCGGTCGCCAACAGCTTCATCCTCAAGGCGGACTTGGGCAAGGCGGGGGCCAGCCATGACCACTGAAGCCGCGGCGATCCTCATAGGGGCCTCTCATGCTTGAGCGCATCCTGAAGTTCTCGATCCAACGGCCATGGGTGGTGGTGGCGATCACATTGGCCATGGGCGCCCTAGGCGTCTACAGCTATCAACAACTGCCCATCGACGCCGTGCCTGACATCACGAACGTCCAGGTGCAGATCAACACGGAGGCGCCAGGCTTCACGCCGCTCGAGGTGGAGCAGCGCATCACGTTCCCGGTCGAGACCGCGATGGCGGGCCTGCCGTCCCTCGACTTCACGCGCTCCATCTCGCGATACGGGCTGAGCCAGGTCACGGTCGTCTTCAAGGACGGGACCGACATCTACTTCGGCCGGCAGCTC
>JANMSA010000002.1:0-1878 GCA_031388865.1 Acidobacteriota bacterium
GGGGGGGGGGGGCTGCGTGGCACGTTAATGGCGCCCCCACCCCCCCAGGGCCCTCGACCCACGCTCGGGATGACAGCGGCGGCAACCTGCGCCATGACAGCGGCGCCGACCTCGTGAACGCGGCCGTGCCGATCGCGATGAAGCGCGCCCACCCAAACACGCTCCCGTTCTTGCGCGATGTTTTCCTGCCGCACTTCGATCGCCGCAGCATTACCGCGACGCTCGCCCGCGACGTAGCGGCGGTCCTGCGCGACGAACCGCAGGCGTTCCTTCGCTTCACGTCGAAGGTCTCGCCGGAGGTTGCGGTGGAACTGGTGCAGCTCGTCACGCAGTGGGTGTTCCGCGACCCGGAACGTTCGGTGCCGCTGGCTCGTGAGGTGTTGAGACATGTCCAGCGTCGGGAGGGAGCCATCGCGGCGGCGGCACCGCTGGCGATCGCATTGGCCAGCGCAGGTGAGCCTGCACAGGTCTGGTTCGACGTGATCCTGCAGATCGCGCGCTCCACCGACGCGCGCTACGAAGCTTCCGGGAGGAACGACTTCCTCGAGACGCTCGACCGCCTGCGCGAGCGGACGCTCGACCTCAGCGGAGCGATGGACTTGCTCGTCCCGTTTCTGGAAAGCGAGAGCCTGCGTCCCGGCGATGCGGTCCGCGCCATCGTCCTGCTGCTGCGTCCGCGATGGGCTTCCGGCGACAGCCGCTTCGCCGACGCGCTGGTGGCGCTGATCGAGCGCGCAACACGCGCGACCTCGTGGGAGGAGATCGTCGCCGCATATGGCACCGATCACGCGCGCACGCGGCCCCGCGACGTTTCGGAGCTCGTCGCCGCGTTCTGGATGAAGGTGGATCCCGCGGCCGTATCGCAGGTGTCGATGCGCACGATCGACCTGCTCGCGTCCGTCACGGGGAGCGCGCGCAAACGCTTCTCAACCCATTGGTCGAAGAAGGTCCGCACGCTCCCGGAGTCCCCCGCGGCGGAACGCCTGCTCGACTTCGTCCTCGGCGAGCGCGTCACCGTCACGCGTGATGTGCAGGCAGAGCTCGCCTTGCGCGACGTCGAGCAGGGGGTCGCTGAGCCGCGCACGCTGAATCGCCTCGACGCATCTCTTTTCAAACTGCACGGCCAGAAATACGTAGACATCATGGCCACAGCCATCGAGACCTACCTCGGCAAGCGTGATGCGGTCTCGCGCACGGTGAGGTTGCTCGAGCTGCTGGCATCGGAGGAAGTGCTGCCGACTGTGCGGCTGGTGACGGAGAGACGGGTGCTGCCACGCGCGATGAACACGCTCGGGCGAAAGGAGTGGAAGGATCTGCGCGAGAGAATCCACGATCGTGGGCTCGTCGGGAGCGGAGTGGTCCGGTTGAGGCTCGAAGAGCTGGAGGCGCGGAGTCCCGTGCAATGGCTGGCGCGTGCGGTGCTGAAGACGGTGGGAACGAGACGATGAGCGCGATGCCGCAGTACTACTGTGATTCGTGTGACGAGCCTCGCCACGCTGCGATCTGCCCGAAGTGCGGTGCGGATACGCGTCCTCTCGACCCGGACGGCGCTTCGCTCGCGGCGATGCCCGAGCTGAGGGACGAGGGACGAGGGACGAGGGCCGAGGGGGAGCCGGCGATCGCCCGCGAGGTGAGGGACGAGGGTCGAGGGTCGAGGGCTGAGGGAGAGTCGGCGATCGCTTCGGGCTCTGGCCCTCCCCCCTCGTCCCTCGTCCCTCCCCCCCACGAAGACATCGCGGGACTGGACGAGTTTCACGCGTTGCTCGACCGCGGCGTGAAGGCGATCGTCGTTTGCGGTGGAGCGCAGTCCGGTAAGTCGGAGATCGCCGCAGGGTTCATCCGCGCGAACAATGTCTTTCGGGGCAAAGCGCAGAACCT
>JANMSA010000003.1:0-3220 GCA_031388865.1 Acidobacteriota bacterium
CCGTCGCGCGCACCGCGTGACCGGGGTCTGACCCCAACCGGCGGCGAATGCGGCGAATCGGGGTCTGACCCCGATCCGACACTTTGCGGTGGCAAGTTGGCTACGAGCAGTTTCTGCGGGGCGCCAATTAGGCGGGATCGCAGAAATCGCATCGGTGAGTGTTCCATTCAGCTCATCGAACACCCGATGCAGGTACCAATCGACAAAATAGACATCGAAGGGCGCGTATAGTTTCGCGTCACCCTTGGTCATCCGTTCGCGGACCTCGCGCAGGCGGGGGAGCACTTCCTCGCGCGCCTGGTCGGGATCCAGTCCGCGTGCCTTCGCCTCCCGGCCAGACTTCAGCAGCTCCCGCATCACCTCCATGTGCGCGCGGAGGAGCGTCTTGCCGCGCAGCGGCTCTCCGTGGCCGGGCACGATGACCGTCGCGTCGAGCGCGTCGATCTTTTCCAGGGTCCGCAGCCATCCGGTGGGATAGCTGCCCGGACGATTGAACTCGATGGCGGGCCCCGCCATCATCTCGCGGGTCTTCTCGTGGGCGACGACCTGCACGCCGGGGAACGCCTTGGTGTAGGTTTCGGTTCCGTACCAGTGATCCCAGTGCCAGTGCGAATTGACGACGTAGCGGACGGGTTTGTCGGTGAGCTTCCGAATCTCCGCGAGCACCGCGGCGGACGCGGCCGACTACCAGGTCACGATGGAGGAATTCGCGCGCTGGAAGAGCGCGCTGGCCGCAACGCCGCCGGCGACGTTCCGGTCGTACCCGGCGTTGAACCACCTGTTCATGGCCGGGACCGGCAAGAGCCTGCCCGCCGAATACGACGTCCCGTCGCATGTCGCCGAAGAGGTCATCCGCGATATCGCCGCCTGGATCAAACGCTAACGACATCCGATTTCACAAAGGGGATGTCCCGTTCGCTGTTGAAACTCAGCGGCGGCTCAGTTGACGACTACGCGACCTGCTCCGCATCGTTCCCGACGAGACCGAGCTG
Source organism: Acidobacteriota bacterium (assembly GCA_031388865.1). Lineage (GTDB taxonomy): Bacteria > Acidobacteriota > Thermoanaerobaculia > Gp7-AA8 > Gp7-AA8 > QHVT01. Next base: position 993 of record JANMSA010000003.1, read on the forward strand.
CTGATCGCGCGCGCGGAGCGCGGCGACCAGCTTCGGCATTTCCTTGTGCCCCTTCAGTCGACGGAAGCCTTTGACGGCTTCGAGGACGCCGGCAGCGACCCAGCGTAGCACCATCTGACCGCCGCGCCAGCGCTTGACGTTGCGCTTCACGTGACGGGTTCGGCTGATCAGGCTCTCCGCCGCGTTGGTGGTACTGAGCGAGCGTCGCAGCGAATCCGCGAGTCCGATCGCGATGATGGTGAGCGTTTCGTCCAAGCCTTCGCGCACACTCTCCGCCGCACTCGGATGGTCGACTTCCAGCCGCTTCGCCAGATCGCGCAACAGCCGGGTCGCCGTCGCGACATCGGCGCTGCGATACGCGCGCTGCAGGATCGCCTTGACCCACGGGCGCTGGCGCTCGGGCAGATGGTCGAGAATGTTGCGAAGCTTGTGGATCTGACAGCGCTGGACGAGTGCCGCCTGGCCGAAGGTCTCGCGCACGGCCTTGCGCAGCGCTTTCGAGCCGTCGAGGAGCACGAGCAGACTCCGGTCGGTGCGCAGCCCACGACTCTGCAGGTTCGAGAGCAGGCTTTGACACACGGCCGCATTCTCCGTCGAGCCCTCCCAGATACCGAGCGCGTGTTTTTCTCCGTCGGCGGCCACGCCGAGCGCGACGATGAGGCAATGCTCGCCGACGTGAACGCCGTCGAGCAGCAGGGCGACCAGGTGGAGGGTCTCCAACGGCGCGGCCTGCCACGTTTCGAATTGGGCGCGCGTTTTCGCCACGAAGCGCCGGCTCACCGCGCTCTTGCTGGTGCCCCGACTCTCGATCTCGGCGGTGACCGGCTCCAGGCTGCGCGCGTACTGGCGGGTGGCCACGCCGACCAGCATCTGTTCGACGACCCGTCGATCCAGCGGGTCGCGATGGGCCATCGTTTGAAACGTCGGCAGCGCCACTTCGCCGTCGGCCGTACGGACGCGCGGCCGCTGAATGGCGACCTTGCGCCCGCCGAGCACGACTTCGCTGCGCACTGTGCCGGCCCGGCTGGCTGGTCGATCGGGCTCATGCGCGTACCGCGGCCCACAGACCGCTGTGCGGTCCTCCTCGAGCATGGCGGTGAAGACCCTGAGGCCCGATCGCATCGCGAGCTCAAACAGCTCGGTCCGGGTGTCGACCAGCAGGTCGACCAAGGGCAGGTGACGCAGCGGGGAATCGTCTTGGGGAATGGAACGGGCTATGCGAGACTTCGTGTTCATGGCGGCTCTCTTTCTGTGAGGCTCACGCCTCGGGCTTAGTCACCACTCGTGTATCACGAGCAGCGAGGAGCCGCCGCTTTCAATTTTCAACAGCTACTGGGACATCCCCCCTGTGGAGGGTAAGGGATCTACGCTGGTCAGGCAAGTATATTGTTGCCCCTGTCACGTACGCTCTCACGCGGAGCACGCAAAGGGGACTTAGAAACAATTTATTAAGGACTCCTCTGCGGGCTCTGCGGGAAATCGTGCGTGACAAGCACCGCAATTCAGATTTCGTTGTTCGCCGCAGCCGCGTGATCCGACAGTGTTGTGACCACTGACGGGGTCCACCTGGACTTCGCTTCGCTCGCGAGTCCCCTCTTCGCCGTGTTGCCCTCGAGCCCCGTGCCCGCGGGAAGCAGGCGCGTGACGAGCATCATCGCGCGCGCCACGGCCGCGGGGGCGATCGCGTTGGCGGCCGCCGCGACCTTGGCCTGCAGGGTGATCGTGAGCGCCGGGTCCCCGTAGCGGCACGCGTCAAGGATCTTGCGGGCGGCGCGTTCGGCCGCGATGGTGATTCCTGGGAGCGAGCTGGAGACCTTGAACCACGCGTACTCGGCTTCGTGCTGACCCTTGAATTGCGCGTTGACCGGCGAGCCGGTACGCATCAGGCCAGGGGCGACGGTGGTCACGCGGATGCCGTACTGGTCGAGTTCCGCGCGGATCGCATCCGAGAGGCCGGTCAGCGCGAACTTGCTCGCGGAGTAGGGCGCGAGGTGCGGCACGGCGACCTTGCCGCCAATCGACGCGATGTTGACGATCCGGCCGAAACGGCGGTGACGCATGACGGGGGTGACCTCGAGCACCAGGTGCAGCGGTCCCCAGAAGTGCGTGGCCATCGCGTTCTCGAAGTCCTCGCGATCCATGTGTTCGAGCGGTCCGACCTGGATCACGCCGGCATTGTTGATGAGGACGTCAACGGTCCGCCAGCGATCCAGCACGGTGTCGATGGC
>JANMSA010000004.1:0-2407 GCA_031388865.1 Acidobacteriota bacterium
CTTGTCGTCTGGAGTTGCCATGCGGGTGGGGGCAGAGGCGGGCCCTTTGTCAATGATACTCACGCTCCCCCTGGCCGCGGCGGGCCCACGCAGCCAGTGCGAGCGCAGTGAGGAGACGACATCATAAAGATTTGCGGACGCTTTTCCTTCGAGGTCCGCGCGGTCTATCAGATCCCTGTTGGTGTTCTGCGACGTCGTCGCGGCAACCGGCGTCTCGGTAGCGACCTGGGGGGCCGCGGTAGGGCTGGGTGTGCTCGTCGTGCTGGGCGCGGGCGCGCAGCCAATCAATGCTGCAACGGCAAAAGAGAGACCTGCGACAGTTGAATGCATGTTAGTTAGCCGGTGGCGGGGGTGGGGGTGGTGGATCCGTGCTATCACGATCCTGGCCGAAGCCAAACAAGTCGGTCGAGATTCCGAGCCAGACGACGCCGATGATTCCGAGGGCGGCGATCGCCGATTTTGACGCGCTGAAGCGGCGCGTCCGCACTTCGGCATGGCCATTCGAAGCCAGAACCACCGGCGTGGAGACCAGCGCCCAGGAGTTGCCGCGGCGCTTCACACTGGTCACGTACATCTCCAGCGAGTCCGGAGTGGTCCTCGTCAGTGTTCCCTGCAGCTCCTCGACGTTCGATCCCAGCGCCGGCTCCAGCTGGACCGAGCCCTGAGACGTCAGCGAAACATTGGTTCTCACTCCGGCCGCGATCGTGTTGGCTGGCACTCTGGTGTACGTGTAGCAGGCGCCAAGGACGAGAGGAACGAGGCAGACAAGTATTCGTTTCATATTGTGATTCCTCTGTAAATCTGATCATACACAAGAGCGGCACGCCTGTTCGACGTGCCGCCCGTATACAGCATAGTTACTTCGGTGAAGCGCGTCCTACATTACTGATTAATAGCCGTACGTTCCGACCGGCGTGGAGCCTGTCCCGCCGACGCCGCCGAATGTATATAGCGGAAGCTGACGAACTTCCAGCTCGCGTGCCGGCACCGGGTAATGAATGTAGGTGCCAACGGGCAGATCGCCCCAGCCGCGACTGTCGAAGTACCAACCCCCGTAAACAGTCATGAACTGCTCGGCACGTTTTTCGTGCTTGAGTGTTTCAAACAGGTTCGCGCAGGTGCCATTCGGGAGCTTCGGAACACAGTCGGGCGCGCCCGCGGGCGTTGTCGGTGCCAATCCGCCATTGCCAACGCGGGTCTCATTGATAATAAGAATGGCCTCGGCTAACCGATTGAGGCGGATGAGAGCCTCCGCCTTGATCAGCCTCATCTCCGTAACCTTCATCACGTCCATCGGCGCACCTACGTTGTCGGCATCATAGTAGTCCTGGTACCGATTATCGATGTAGTGAGACCATCTCCACGTGCCGCGCTCCGCTCGTGCCCAGCCACCCTCGCCTGTAGCGTTTGTCTTGGCGCGAATGTAGAGGCCTGGGTTGGCCTGCTGTTCGGCGAATGTGCTTCCCTGCGGCCAGCGCTGGTCAGGTGAGAAGATGAACACCGGCCTCCGGCTGTCGATCGGCGTCGCCATCCACGTCTGGTAATTGCCGGAGATATCAACCATGCCCCAGAGGTGATGCCCCACCTGGTGCCAGGCTCCTTGGAAACCCATGTAGTCGTGCAACCAGAAGTCCCACGACGCCTGATTGTCGTCATCAACGACCGCCCAATCCGTCGTGATTGCTGCATCGACTTCCGTGATCACTTGCGCCCAGTTGACAGCCTGGCGTTCCGCTGGAGTGCGAGCGACCTGCGTGCGATACCGCGCCTTGAAGCCGTTCACGACCTGACGGAAACGCGCGGGCGACATCTCGACACCCAGCCAGTCCGACGGGAGAGTGCTCATGCCCGCGCTGAGAGCGAGGGCTTCGTCGAAATACCCCAGCGCCGCGACCATTACTTCCGAGTAAGGCACCAGTGGCTTGACTTCGCTCGCCTCGACAGTTTCGTCATAGATGGCGGCCTGATCATATGTTATTGCCAGGGTGGCGTGGGCGAAGCCCAGCACGAACTTGCCGAAGGCCTTCGCGCGCGCGTCGCTGGCGGCGGAACCGAGTGAGAAGCCGGTTTCGTTCATCTTGGCGACGCCGTCGCTAGCCGACCGAATCGCGGAGTACTGACCCACCCATACATCGTAAGTGTGCGGATGGAACTGGTCAGAAACGATGTTATTGATCGCCAGTCGCGGGAACTGCGACCGCTCGACCATTCCGAAGTTCGCGGGCCAGGCAGAGTTCTCAAAGGCTACCACGCCTAGCTGCATGTTGATCGAGTTGCCAGACAGCAGCGGACGCTTCGCCTGGATGAACGAGCCGCGGATCAGCGTTTCAACATCGCTCGCCTGCGCGAGCACACGTTCGGTTTCCGGGGCATTTCTGTTTTTTACTTCGAGGATATCGCCGCATGC
>JANMSA010000034.1:0-5537 GCA_031388865.1 Acidobacteriota bacterium
ACACTGAGCGGGCGGGTCACTCCATCTTCTCTACCGTCCGTGCCGCCTCCAGCGGCAAACCCCGATCCGGGGAAGGGACCGGCTACCGTCCGTGCCGCCTCCAGCGGCAAACCCCGATCCGGGAAGGGACCAGCTAGTGGAACCAGGAACCGCCGTTGACGTCGATCGTCACGCCGTTCAGATAGCTGGTCATGGGGGAGGCCAGAAAGACGATCACCGCTGCCACGTCTTCCACGGTTCCCACGCGCCGGAGAGGGATCTGCGCGACGATCTCATCGTAGTGTTTCTCGAGCTCGACGCGAGCGATCTCCGTATCGACGAAACCTGGTGTGACGCAGCTGGCGATGATGTTGTCCTTCGCACAGGCGCGGGCGATGGAGCGGGTGAGGTTGACCATTCCGGCCTTGGATGCGCCGTAGTCGGCGAACTCGGTCTCGCCGCGCCAGGCCGAGCGCGAGGCGACGTTGATGATTCTGCCGCCGCCGTTCCTGCGCATCGACCTCATCGCCAGGAAAGCAGCGTTGGCGGCGCCGAAGAGGTTCAGGGCGAACGTGCGCTGCCAGCCCCGCTGCCACGCTTCGTAGTCGTCGCTCTCAAAGCGGTTGTAGTCATGCCAGCCGGCGTTGTTGACCAGGACATCGATGCGGCCGAAGCGCTCCAGCACTGCAGCGATCATCGACTCCACCTGCGCCGGATCCGATACGTCGGCCTGCACCGCGAAGGCCCGGTCGTCGCCGATCTGCGTCACCACCTGCTGCGCCTGCTCGCTGCTCCGCGAGTAGTTGACGGCTACGCTCGCTCCCGACTCGCCCATGCGCAATGCCGCCTCGCGTCCGATGCCGCGCGACGCACCTGTGATGAGGATGACTTTTCCGCTCAGATCGAGGTTCACGAGGTTATCGTAATGTCCATCGTGGTCGATCTTGCAAACGAAAACTGTATCCCCTGTCGCGGCGGTGTCCCGCCACTCGAAGGCGAAGAGCTGAACGCTTTCGTCGAGCAGCTGGGCGGTGGCTGGCGGGTCGCGAACAATCATCACCTCGAGAAAGATTTTGCCTTTCCCGACTTTGCTTCCGCACTCGCCTTCACCAACAGGATCGCCGCGATCGCAGAAGAGGAAGGGCATCACCCCGATCTCTATCTGGCCTGGGGAAAAGTCGGCGTCACGATCTGGACGCACATCATTGACGGTCTGACCCGCAGCGATTTCGTGCTCGCCGCGAAGATCGACGGCGCCCGGTAGGGCGCAGGGAGCTCCCCACCGGTTGCCGTGCGTCAGTCCGCTTTGCGGCGCACGCTCATCTCCGAGGTGTTTCCGGCCGGATCGATGGCGATCGCCGAGAACCCGCGTTCCTCGGGGGACGAACTGGTCAGCACCTGCGAGGCCCACACCTTCGTGTCTTCGATGGAAGAGCTCGCGGGAGTGGTGCCTTTCGTGGACGGAAGCGGGAAGGTGGCCGAGAAGGTGCCATCCGCTGCGGCGGTCGTCGCTCCGACGTAGTTGAACTCGCCGATGGACGGAAGGCGAAGGACGCGCTCGCGATTGGAGATGGTCTCGGCCTCGCCACGCTCGTCGCGCACCTGAGACATCTGGGCGGATCCCTCCCGGATGGTGGCGGTCGCGAACGACTGATAGATCTCCACCACCTGCCCGGGACACGCCCGTCCCTTGATCATCGCGCGCAGCCCTCCCTCCTCGGACACTTCCACGCGGCTCATGCGCGGCGCGGAGATACCTCGTTGCGGCATGTTCGCTGTGCCGGCGCAATTCGCATCACCGAGGTCGAGCGAGTTCCCGTCCGCGGCCAGGTCGAGGATGATCGGACGGAGTCCGTTCTCGTCGAAACGGTTCGCGCTGATGCGGTTCTCGCGCGGTGGAGCATTCTCGTACGGAGTGATGGTCACGCCGCCCACGCGGTTCCACATGATGTCGTTGCGCGTGATCGCGTTTCGCGAGGATCCGGGAGCGATGATCACGCCGCCGAGGTTGCCGCTGATCGCGCTGGAATCGATGGTGTTGCCGGTTGCGGGAGTCTTGCCGTCCGTGGATCCGAGGAGGATTCCGGCGCCACCGTTCGAGGAGATGGCCGAGGAGCGGATGGAAGAACCGGAGGAGAAGAGGGCGATTCCGGCGCCGTTCAACGGCCCACCCGAGCGGCTGACATCGAGATACTCTCCGTCGAGGTACGCGCCAGGCTCGACGCTGATTCCGAATCGGGCCTGCGACGACACCAGGACATGCCGGCCGGTGAACGTGCCGCGCTCTACCTGCACGCCGACTTCTCCGCCTGCCACGGCGGCAGCATCGGCACCGACGCCGACGAGGACGTGTTCTGCTCGTGAGTCTGCGCGGATCACGAGCCCTGTCACCGCTCCATGGATCGCGAAGGAGCGCAATCCGCACGAGGCGGCACAGACGACTCCTGTTGCACCCGTAACGACCAGTTCAAGCTCGGGCCTCTTCAGCCTGGAGAGATCGGGGTCACCGGATTTGAGCGTCACTGGCTCTTCGAAGCGGCCGGGATGAAAGTCGAGGATCGTGCCCGGGGAGAGAAAATTGTGTGCGGTCCCATCGACGAGCGTGTCTTCATCAGTCAGCGCCGGCAACGGCGTGTTCAACGCGATCGACCACCAGCGCGGAGGCACTCCGTAGTTCTTGTTGCCCCTCTCCGGAGCCCGCTCGACGGGCACGAAGCGCATGCGATTCAGGCCGCGCACGGCGTTGGCATTCACGAAGTACTGTCGCAGCGACCCCTGGATTCCCTCGCCGTCGAGCGTGTTCGTGACGGCATCGAAGCTGAACGCGAAGTCGATGTTCGTCATCGAATCGCGAACGGAGACCAGGGCGACATGCTCGGATGTGGTCAGCGCGGAGGCGTCGTCTGAATTGCCAGGGGTGCGGCCGCCGAAACACGAGCCCTCGTACATCGTGGCGCGCGTCCCTTCCTCCGGGTGACCGCAGAGAGATCCGGCGGGACCGAACGTCTGCTCCGGCCATCCCCCCTTGTGGAATGTGCGTGAGTCGACCGCGACCCAGTACTGCCCGGGGCTGGCGACCGGAATGACGTACATTCCCGCCCTGTCCGTCTTCGTCGTAGCGAGCAGCAGGTCTCCGGCGGACGCGATGCGATCGCCATCATCGCGATAAAGCTTCAGGGTCACGTTCTCGGCCGCCAGGAAGTGCGGACGGACCGCCAGCACGAGGCGGTCCTGGTAGACGGTCCCTGCGATCACCAGCCCGCCCTCTCTCGCGCTCATCGTGAGCGGACCCATTGCCGCGCACACCACCACCACCGCCCATCTCAGAATTCGCCACATTGTCAGGACCTCGGGGGACAGTATGACAGGGGTTCGGATGCCGGCGCCCATCACCGACTCCAGGGCGTCCGCCAGTGTTGCCTCGTCGTAGGGTTTCAGAAGGTAGCCGATGTTCGGACGCGTCAGCAGTTCTTCCAGTCCTCCGCGGCCTGTGTGCGTCGATCCGGAGATTCTCTGCCTCCACCCGCACACCGACCCGTGGCCTCGAGCCCTCAATGAAAGTCGTGGCTCTGCCCGTCGGGCATTCCTGGTAGTGGCCAGAACTTTTCTGCGCGCATGGACGGCTGTCCTTCCTGGTTCTGCACGATCCCTTCGACGACGAGACCGGAGTGACTGAGGATGGTCGTGCGCTGATCGGCGAAGAGCTGAGGGCTCACGATGGCCTGCGAGAGTCCGGTCTCGTCTTCGAGCGTCAGAAACACGAATCCTTTCGCGGTGCCGGGACGCTGCCGCACGATCACCGCGCCGGCGGTCGTGACGCGGCTCCCGTTCGGCACGCGAGAGAGTTGCGCGGCGGAAAGCACTCCCTCTTTTCGGAGTTGCGGCCGGTAGTGCTCCAGCAAGTGACGCCCTGTGGTGAGCTCCATCGCGTTGTAATCAGCCAGCGTTTCCTGCAAGCGCGTCATCTCGGGGAGGGGAGAGGGCTTCGCGTTGTCGGTTGTCGGTTGTCTGTTGTCTGTGCGGTTGCGTGTTTGCGACACCTTTTGTTGCTTCGCGTTGTCGGTTGTCAGTTGTCGGTTGTCTGGGACGTTGGGCTTTGGCGACACTTGTTGCACGGGAAGAGAAAGCCCGCGGGTAATCGACGCGGTTCGTACAGGCGCATGCTCACGGACAACCGACAACTGAGAACCGACAACATCGTGCCGGGAACCGACAACAGCGGCCCGAGAACCCCCGGCGAACAGCTCCCCCGAGTCACGGGCCGCCTCGGCTGCCTGCCACAGCGCGGCCCGGCGTGTCAGTCCGAAGGACGCCATCGCGCCGGCGTAGGCCAGCTTCGTGAGCTGGTCATCGCGCAGACGGGCGCGGTGCGCGAGATCGTCCGCAGACGCAAACGGCTGCGCAGCTTCTGCGCGCAGTCCCGACTCGGCGCGCAGTCCCTTCACAAAGCGCAGGCCCATGCGCACACCACCGCTCTCCCAGCGACACGCCCAGCCGGAGTGGTTCACATCCACTGGAAACACCTTCACGCCGCGGCGCTGCGCGTCCTTGATCAGCGTGGCAGGATGGTAGAACCCCATCGGCCACGCATTGAGGAGCGCGACGTAGAACGCCGCGGGATGGTGAGCCTTGAGGTAAGCGCTCGCGTACGCGATCAGCGCAAAGCTCGCCGCGTGCGACTCGGGAAATCCGTAAAGAGCGAAGGAGGTGATCGACTTCACGATCTGCTCCTGCGCGACGATGCCGATGCCGTTCGTCGTCATCCCCTCGCGCAAACGCTTCTCGATCTCCGACATCCGCTCCATCGAGCGCTTGAACCCCATCGCGCGCCGCAGCTCCTCGGCCTCGCCTCCCGTGAAGTTCGCCGCGACCATGGCCATGCGCAGCAGCTGCTCCTGAAACAGCGGCACGCCGAGCGTTCTTTTGAGGATCGGCTCCAGGCAGGGATGCGCGTACTCGACCGGCACCTTCCCCTGCCTGCGATCGAAGTACGGGTTGACCATTCCGCCGACGATCGGGCCCGGCCGGATGATCGCCACCTGCACGACGATGTCGTAGAAGCACTTCGGCGCGTTCCGCGGCAGGGAAGCCATCTGCGCGCGGCTCTCCACCTGGAACATGCCGATGGTGTCCGCCTCGTTCAGCATCTTGTAGACGAGCGGGTCGTCCTGCGGCAGATGGGCGAGGTCCACTTCCTTTCCCTCGCATCGCTGGATGGTGGGGATCATCTCTTCGATCGCCGCGAGCATCCCCAGGCCGAGCAGATCGACCTTGATGATGCCGAGGTCGGCGCAGTCTTCCTTGTCCCACTGGATGACCACGCGGCCCGGCATCGACGCCGGCTCGAGCGGCACCACTTCGTCGAGGCGTCCTTTCGCCAGGACCATGCCGCCGGAGTGCTGCCCCATGTGCCGCGGCAGATTCTGAATCTGCATGTACAGGCGCATGAAGTGCTGCACGCGCAGATCGGCAGGGTCGAATCCGATTTTCGCAAGCTCGTTGGGCAGGTTCTCCACGGCCTCGCGGATCTCACCGAAGTTCCAGCTGGACATGCATTT
>JANMSA010000044.1:0-13775 GCA_031388865.1 Acidobacteriota bacterium
CTCCAGCGCCATCCCGCACTTAGGGCACGCGCCCGGTCCCTTCTGTCGCACTTCCGGGTCCATGGGGCACACGTACACCGCATCCGCGGGGGCGGCCGCAGGTGAGGGCTGCTTCCTGTCTGCCTCGTTTGCGGAATCGAACTTTGTCTTGCAGCCCAGACTGCAGAAGTAGACGGTCTTCCCATCGCGCTCGGACGTGCCCGCGGCACGCTCCCTGGAGATGGTCATGCCGCAGATCGGATCGACGACCTGTTCGGGCACAAGGGGACTGACGCCGTATCCGGCAGGGTTCGCATCGAACTTCTGTTTGCAGGGCAGCGAACAGAAATAGAACGTCCTGTCACCGACGCGTGAGGAGCCGGCGGCGCGCGCCGGATCGACAGTCATTCCACACACAGGGTCGGCTTCTCCGGCCGCGCGTGCCTGCTCGTGCTGCTGATGCTCCATGATCACCTCCGCTCAGCCTCGAGGTACCTCAGCAGCAGGAATGCAAGGTCGAGCAGCAGGACGCCGCAGCGTCACCCGCGCCAAAGCCTGCTGACTCCGCGTCGAACCTGCCCTTCTACTCTAGGAAGCCGCTGCCAGTTGACGTACGCACGGTTCGGCGATTCACGGATCATCTTAGCTGAGTGCAGGGAGCTGGGAAGCGAGGGATGGTGTTGGCTCTCAGCTCTCAGCTTTCGGCCGCGTTTCGCCCGCGCCCCTCACTCGTTTCGCTGAGGGATAGGCGCTGTCTGCCGCAAGTGGTCAAGGCCAAGACACCTCCTCCGGGACCGGTGGACCGGTTCCTGAGCGCTCCACGAACAGAGTGTCTCCGAGGTAAATCCGCGCCGCTCTGGCGCGGCTCACTGGCACTGTAGAGCACGCCACCATCGACAGCGTCGCCACAGCCATCACCGCCGAGATGAAACACCACTTCGCTCCATGAAGTGTCCTCATGGCGTCATAGAACAATTCGTTCACGAATCAAGCAGTGCATGCCACCGACCTGGTGTGGTGTGTCGCAAGGAGCCATGCGGATGCGGCGCGATGGAGGCCTGATGGCGAGGCGATGCGACGCAGGCGATGCGGTGGTATCGTCGAGGAGCAGCGGCGAAGCAAGCAGGGCCTTCAGCGTGCTGCGGCACGCCTGGCTATTTGCGACCCGCCACACTAGCATCGCTCTTGCCAGATAGGCAATACTTCCGCGAAGCTTGCCGAATTGGCAATTTCGGGCGCGCTGTGTGCAACGCTGTTTTCCTACACGCCTGATAGCTGTTCGCGACAGGCGCCCATGAGCAGGTCTGCCCCCCTGGCAATCCTCTTGCGCGCTCCGCGACCGGTCCACCGCAGACGTGTTCCCGACCTGATTGTGTCTCGCCCACCTGCCGGGGGACGAGCGTCCGGCTGTTTCGAACAGGAGTGTCATGAACAAGATCCGAATCGCTCCGCTCCTTTTCGCAGCCATCCTCCTTTTTTCAGGAAGCGATGCCGCAGCAGGAGTCGAAGCATTGAGTACCGGTGCGGACACCTTCGCGGCGAAATGCGCTTCCTGTCACGGGAAGGATGGAGCCGGCAAGACCGCCATCGGAAAGAAGATGGCTCTTCGAGACCTCGGATCGGCCGCAGTGCAGAAGCAAACCGATCAGCAGCTCCTCTCCATCACGTCGAAAGGCAAAAAGAAGATGCCGGCGTATGAGAAAAAGCTGAGCGCCGGACAGCTCAAGGATCTCGTTCGTCACATGAGATCGCTGGCAAAGAAACGATAAGTCCCAAGTCTCCTTCTTTACCGCCGCGCTGCCGCGAGTCGCCCGAGTGTTGAGAGAGGTGTTGTTCATGCGAACCAACGTGGTGCTGTTCTTTGCGGTCATCGTTCTTTCGGTGGCGCTCCCTGTGACCATCGGCAATCAGGTGCTGGCTCAGACGCCTTCCGCGGCGCCTTCGGCGACCGAGCCGGTTGATTTTTCTGTGTGTGCGACCTGTCACGAGAAGAGCGTCTCCGGCTTCGAGCACACGAAGCATAAGAACGTGCCGAAGAACTGTGCTCAGTGTCACGCGGGTGACCTCGCACAGCACGCGGAGACCGCGGATCCCGCGCTGGTCATGACGCCTCGGGAGATGCCGGTGAAGGAGGCCAATGGCAGCTGCCTGACCTGCCACGAAAACGGCGGACGTTCGCATTGGCTCGGCAGCATCCACGACCGCCGGAACGTGAAGTGCGCCGACTGCCACAGCGTCCACGACTTCAAATCGACAAAGAATCAGCTCACGAAGATGCGTGCGGCGGAGACGTGCTTCTCCTGCCATCCCACCGTTCGCTCGCAAGGCCTGAGAGCGAGCCACCATCCCGTGCGGGAAGGGAAGATGGATTGCGGCTCATGCCACAACCCCCATGGGTCTCCGACGCCGAAGCTCATTCGCGGGAACTCGGTCAATGAGCTCTGCTACACCTGCCATACCGAAAAGCGCGGCCCGTTTCTCTGGGAGCACGCTCCGGTGCGCGAGAGCTGCATGAACTGCCATAACGCGCACGGGTCGAACCATGACAAGTTGCTCGTGGCGAAGCAACCCTATCTCTGTCAGCGCTGCCACTTGAACACCCGTCATCCCGGATCGCTCTACGATCTCCGAAACACGGTCGCCGGCCCCAATGCCAGCAACCGGTCCGTGGAGCACGGATGCCGTAATTGTCATCAGAACGTCCATGGCACAAACCACCCATCCGGCCCGTACCTGGGACGTTGAGACCAAAGGAATGATGATGAAACGCTCCGCCCTGGCTCTTGTCCTTCTCGCGTTCTCGACTTCGGTCCTCGCACAACAACCCGAACCGCCGGCTCTGCAACCGGCGCCGGCTCAGGAAGCGGCCGAGACTCCAGCGGCTGAGGCTGAGGAATCAGGCGAGCCGCTCACTGCACCATCAATGCTCGGGTGGCCCGAATCGCAGACCTTCGCTGGCTTCAAGCCAGGGCTGACCCAGTATCGAATCGACTTTGGTGCGCAGCGCGTCACGGCCGACACACGGTCCTCGAAGTTCGACGAGTATCGCGACATCCCGGACGGAGCTCTTCTTTCGTTCTTCGGTCTATCGTCTGTCGCAGAGGATGGTCGCTACATCATTACCGGCGAGGATGTCGGCCAGCAGGACGTTCGCTACGGGATCGAGGCAGAGCGCGGCAACTTCGGGATCAACGTCCTCTACGACCAGATTCCCCACCGCTTCGGCAACGATGCGCGCACGCTGCTCCAGGAGACATCCCGCGGCCGGTTCGAGATCAGCGACACACTCCAGCGCAGCTTCCAGACGGCGATCGAGCAGCAGCGCGCGATCAGCCCTGCGAGCGTGAACTTCACGTTCCTGCGAAACCTGGTGGCCCCCTCTTTCGCCGCAGCGAACACCATCGACATCGGCCTCGAGCGCAAGCGCGGTCTGCTGGAACTGAGCTACGGGCCGGGCGAGCTGTGGGACTGGGGCGGGACGGAAGGCTCCGGAGCCGGGCCATCATTCGGCAACGCTTACGGGGTGAAGGTCTCGTACTTTCAGGAGAACCGGGTCGGTGACCGGCAGGCCGGCACCTCCTTCGGGTTTGGAAACGTGGTGGAGACGGCCGAGCCGATCGACTACGTCACGCGCGACGCCGGTGTGAGCGCCGAGATGCCGCTGCGGAACGCCGTTCTACGCGCCGGCATTCAGTACAACGACTTCGAAAACAAGATCCCCAGCCTGCTCTTCGACAATCCGTTCCGTGTCACGGACGCTACTGACGGAAACGCCTATCTGGCGCCGGGCGCCGGCTCCATCCTGGGATCCTCACGCGGGCAGGTGGCCCTTCCGCCCAACAACAAGGCCATCACCGGGACGATGGGCTTCCTGATGAAGCTTCCGCGGTCCTCGCGATTGAACGCCGATCTCGCGCTTGCCCAATGGACCCAGAACGAATCGCTTCTCGCTTACTCCGTCAATACTGCGATCACGTCGCCGCTGAATGCATCCGACCCCGCGTCACTGCCCGTCTCCAGCTTCGACGGAAAGATTGCCACGTTTACCGGGGGACTGAGCTTCGCTTCGCGGCCGCTGCCGGGACTGGGAATCAACGCCCGCTATCGCGTCTACAGCATGAACAACAAGTCTGAGCGGGTGGAGTTCCCGGGGTACGTTCGTTTCGATGCGGTATGGGAAGACATCCCGCGCATCACGGTCCCGTATGAATCCAGCACCCAGCGCGGCGATCTCGCCGTCACCTACGACCTCGGGCCGGTCACTCTGGAGGGAGGCTATCGACACGATGTGACGGACCGCACTTTCCGGGAGACCGAAGAAACTACGGAGGACGCGCTGCGCCTGGCAGCTGACTTCCGTCCGCTTTCCTGGGTGGCGGTCAGGACCAGCTACGAGCGCGGCAAACGTGATTTCGACCACTACGATCCAGAGCGCTCCGAGTTTGCCTCGTATCTCGAACCAGGTCCCCCTATAAATCTTCAGCTGCTCAGACGCTACGACCAGGCGGCCAAAGATCTCAATCGCATCAGCGCGCTCGTCCAACTAACCCCGTTCGAGGGAAGTTTGGGGGTCACGCTTCACTTCCTGCAGAGTCTCGATGACTACGACGACGAATCTGATTTCGGTCTATTGAACTCCGAGAGCCGGGCCTTTACGGTCGAGGCGGACTACGCTCCGGCCGATCGCTGGAGCGTGTACGCGTTCTACTCGAACGAGTCGTACGATACTTTCCAGCGCGGCCGGCAGAGCGGCGGTACGCTGTCCACGAATCCTCTGGACGACTGGACCGCGCAGATTCAGGACGACGTCAGCTCGCTCGGCGTCGGTGGAGCCTATGCGCTCACCGATCGTGCCGACCTCAAGATCTTCAGTCGCTACCAGAAAGTCGACGGCAACAACGATCTGGACAGCCCTCCGGGAGGAACGCCGGACTTTGCAGTCGACATTGCAAGCTTCGACGACACGAAGCTCTGGACGTCCTCGGCGGAGCTCGAGTACCGGCTTACGGATGTCTGGCGTCTTTCGGTGGGGGGGTGGATCGAGGAGTACGAGACACGCGATGCCCAGACGACCGGCATTAGAAACTACATGCCCGGTGGCTTCTTTCTCGCACCCAACGACGCGGACTACAGGGGCAATGTCTTTTTTCTGAGCGCATCCTATCGACGCTGAGCGAACTCATCCCTCGTGCAGTTAGTTAGCGGTGTTTCAGGGAGAGTCCCTGCCGCAATGGAACAGCGCGACCCGTTCGCGTAGCAGAATCAACGCGAAGGGCGACCAAGGGGAGAGTCATGAAAGGCTTCGTCAGCGACATTGAAGCAGGGACAGTCAACAACACCGATTTCCGGCGTGTGCTCTACACCGGCACACAGATTCAACTCGTGCTGATGGCTCTGAAACCTGGCGAGGAGATCGGCGAGGAAGTCCATGACGATCACGACCAGTTCTTCCGTGTGGAGGAAGGCGCAGGCGAGGTCTCGATCGATGGTCACAAGACGCCGATCCAGGACGGTACAGCCATCGTCGTTCCCGCCGGCGCGCGGCACAACGTCACAAACACCGGCAGCGTTCCGCTGAAGCTCTACACGCTCTACGCGCCCCCGGAGCACGCCGACGGAACCGTGCGCACCACAAAGGCGGACGCTCTCGCTTCTGAAGAGCATTTTGACGGGAAAACCACGGAGTAAGAGCGGCGGCTCTGCCGCTTGAGTTCAAGGCACGGGGAGGCGTTTTGGCGGGCTTCCGAGGCTGCCATCCTGCGACAGAGCAGGCGCGACCCGATGGACTTCGAATTGCAGGAACGTAGACGTGTCGCCCCCATACGATTCATCCAGCCAGTCCCCTCTCGAGGCTTCCGAGTCGCGCTACCGCAGGCTCTTCGAGACTGCCCAGGACGCAATCCTCATCCTCGACGCTGAGGAGCTGGCCGGGAAGATCCAGGACGCCAATCCTTTCGTGATCAATCTGCTGGGGTACTCGCTCGACGAACTGATTGGCAAGGAGCTTTGGGAGATTGGCCTCTTCTCGGACAAGGAAGAGAGCAAAGCGGCGATGGATCAGCTCCAGCGAGCCGGCTACATCCGCTACAAAGACATCCCTCTCCAGACGAAACAGGGAAAGCGCGTCGAGGTCGAGTTCGTCAGCAACTCCTATGAGGTCGATGGGCGGAAGGTGATTCAGTGCAACATTCGCGACATCACCGAGCGGGCCGATGCCGAGCGTGCTCTGGCCCATTCAGAGGCCCGTTATCGGCGTCTTTTCGAGACGGCACAGGACGCGATCCTCATCCTGGAGGAGGAAAGCGGAAAGATCATCGACGCCAATCCCTTTGTGATCGACCTGCTGGAGTACTCACTCGACGAACTGATCGGCAGGGAGCTTTGGGAAATTGGCTTGTTCTCAGACAAAGACGAGAGCAAGGCGGCGATGCAGATGCTACAGAAAGAGGGCTACATCCGCTATGAAGACATGCCGCTCGAGACCAAACAGGGAAAGAGCGTTGAAGTGGAGTTCGTCAGCAACTCCTACTTGGTTGGAGATCTCAAGGTCATTCAATGCAACATCCGCGACATTTCCGACAGGAAGTGGGCGGAGCGGGCCGCCAAGGTCAGTGGGGAGCGTTTTCGTTTTCTCGCCGAATCGATGCCCATCATGATCTTTACCGCCAAGGCTACCGGCGACATCGATTACGTGAACCGGCAGTTGACCGATTTCACGGGCCTGGCCGGCGAGGAAGTGTGGACCAGCAGCCGATGGGCGTTCGCACACCTGGATGAGGTGGAAGAGCATTCCCGCCGCTGGAAGCACTCAATGGAGAGTGGTGAGCCGTTTCAGCACGAATGCCGCTTCCGGGATCGCGACGGAGGCTACCGCTGGTTCCTGACCCGCGCGTCTGCCATGCGTGGTGCGGACGGCAAGATCGCGATCTGGGTCGGTTCCAGCACGGATATCAACGACCGGAAGAGTGTCGAAGAGAATCTGGTGCGTCAATACCAGGAATCCGAAACGCTGTCCCGCGCCAAAGACGAGTTTCTTGCGACCAGCTCGCATGAGCTTCGGACACCGCTCACATCGATTCTGGGATGGTCCGAGCTGCTCATGACCGGCTCACTCGACGAAGAGACTCATAAGGTCGCCATTGAGTCCATCCGCGAGTCCGCAAAAGCGCAGTCCCGGCTCATCGACGACATGCTCGATGTCTCGCGTCTCCTGACCGGGAAGCTGGAGCTCACCAGCACCATGGTGGACATTGCGGCCACGCTGCTTCTTGCCATCCGCGCCATCACACCTGCCGCGGACAATAAGAACATCCGCATCGAGAAGTCCTTTGCGCGCAATCCGTCGCGCGTGTATGGCGATGCCACTCGCATCCAGCAGATCTTCTGGAACATCCTTTCCAACGCCGTAAAGTTCACGCCGCCGGGAGGATGCATCGTGGTCACGCTCGCCTCGAATGCCGCCCGGGTCGCAGTCGAAATCAACGACAACGGCCAGGGAATCACCTCCGATTTTCTGCCTCGGGTCTTCCAGAGCCTGAGTCAGGAGGGAGTGAGCAGCACGCGCCAGCACGGCGGTCTCGGTCTGGGACTGGCGATCGTCAAGCAACTCGTGGAGATGCATGGCGGCACGGTGGGAGCTGAGAGCGACGGACCCGCGCAGGGGGCAACGTTCACGGTGACTCTCCCTTGCCGCGACAACCTGCCGGGAAAAGCGAATCAAAGGGTGCCTGCAGGCGCCGGGATCAACGATACCGATGACGCTCCCGATCTCGTCAGTGGGCTGCGGATCCTGGTCGTCGATGACGAGCCGGCGATGCGCACGATGATCGCCACCATTCTGCAAGTCGGCGGCGCGTCGGTCGTGACGGTGCCCGGCGCGCGCGAAGCGTTCGAACAGTTGTCGCATCAGCCGTTCGACGTTCTGGTCAGCGACATCGCCATGCCCACCGAGGACGGTCATTCTCTGGTTCGTCGCGTTCGTGCCCGCGATGACATCCGACGCGCGATTCCAGCAATTGCCCTGACCGCATATGGCGGTCCCCTGCAGCGCGAACTGGCGCTTTCCGCAGGCTTCGACGACTACCTGAAAAAGCCATTCTCCCCGCAGGAACTGCGTCGTGTCCTGGCCCAGGTCGTTCGAGGGCACGCCAGTCCCGGCGAAGCGACGGCCGGTTAGCAGTCGGTACCCGGAGGCCGTAGACCGATCCCCGGATTGCGGGCATTTTCACCGGGCCCACGCGTTCACACGAGCACATGGCCGAGTCGCTGGACTTCCGGACGCTGTTCGAGTCAGTCCCGGGCGCGTACCTCGTGCTCGAGCGCGACTTCCGCATCGCGGCCGTAACGGACGCGTACCTCGCCGTGACAAAGACCGAACGCGCGAAGATCCTGGGAAGGAGTGTGTTCGAGGTCTTCCCCGACAATCCCAACGATCCGGACGCGACCGGCATGCGCAATCTGCGCGCATCGCTGGAAACGGTGCTGCGCACGAAGACGTCACACACCATGCCGGTCCAGCAGTACGACATCCGCCGTCCGGAATCCGAAGGGGGAGGGTTCGAGGAGAAATACTGGAGCCCGGTCAACTCGCCCGTGGTCGCCGGCGATCGTGTGGTGTACATCCTTCACGCCGTCCAGGACGTCACGAACAGGATGCGGCTGGAAGCACTGCAGGGCGAGAACGCTCAGACCACCAGTCAACTGCGTTCGTTGCGGGCCGTAGATCGCGCCAAGGATGAGTTCATCGCGATCATCTCTCACGAGCTCCGGTCGCCGATGACTTCCATCCTCGGCTGGACACGGATGCTCGCACTCGGCGGACTGGACGAGGATACGCATCGCGAAGCTCTCGATGCGCTGGAAAGGAGCACGCTGGCGCAGGCAAAGCTGGTGGAGGATCTGCTCGACGAATCCCGCATCGCTGCCGGCAAGATGCGCCTCGACGCGCGCTCTCTGGACCTGCGCACGGTGGTCGCGAACGCAGTGTCGGCGGCCAGGCCGGGAGCTGAGGCGAAAGCGATCCAGCTCACTCTCAACAGCGGCGGAGCCGACCCGTATCACGTGTTCGGCGATCCGGCGCGGCTACAGCAGGCCATCGGCAACCTTCTGACCAATGCCATCAAGTTCACGCCAGAGAGAGGTCGCGTAGATGTCCGGCTTCATGCCGAGGAGGGCGATGGCGTGATTGAGGTGACGGACACGGGCCGGGGAATGCCGGCGGATCTGTTGCCCCTCGTCTTCGACCGATTCCGGCAGGGCGCTACGGAAAGCGTCGAGCGCCAGGCCGGGCTGGGACTGGGACTGTCCATCACGCGCCACCTCGTCGAGATGCACGGCGGCAATGTCACCGCGTCCAGTCCGGGCGAGGGACAAGGCGCAACCTTCGCGATCCACCTGCCTCTGCACGTGGCACTCACCGCTTCTGACCTGGCCCCACGCGATCCAGCGCGCAGCCTCGTTCTACCGCGGCTGGAAGGAGTGCGCGTGCTGATCGTGGAGGACGAAGTCGACATCCGCAAGGTGCTCTCCACGGCGCTCAAACACGCAGGTGCGAACGTCGCCTGCGCAGGAACGGCGACGGCCGCCTTCGATCTCGTCGCGTCGTGGCCGCCGCACGTGATCATTTGTGACATCGCGCTCCCGGATCTCGATGGCTGCACCTTCCTCACCCAGCTGCGCTCCCGCAGGGACATCGGATCCAGCACCACTCCCGCACTGGCACTCACGGTTCTCGGCCGTCCTGACGAGCAGGCGCGCATCACCGCGGCAGGGTTCGACGTCTTCCGTCAGAAGCCGATCGATCCAGTCGATCTGGCGCACGAAGTGGCCCGACTCGCCCGAGGCCGGGTGAACGCGCCAGCGGATTAGTCGTCTGTTGATGTGTCGGTCGTCCGTTGACGTGGTCTGTTGTCTAAAACTTCTCGCTTGGCTGCCATGTTCCGCGAGTGCCGTCAGTAATCAGTGGTCTGAGTTCTCTCGCCCGGATGGCACTCGCCGAGCATGACCGGGGGACGAGAAGTCCCAGAGAACTGACAACTGACGACCGACAACTGACAACCGACAACGAACACGCGGCTCCAATACACTGAACGCATGACTCAGCACGCCACCTCCTCCGCAGTTCCCCCGCCCGGCCTCGAGCCGGCTCACGCGGAGCGCGCGCGCACGCTGCTCGTCAGCGAACACGTGGGGACTCTGGCCACGCAGTCGCAGCGACACCCCGGCTGGCCGTTCGCCTCGGTCATGCCGTACGCACTGATGGATGATGGCGCTCCGCTGTTCCTGATCAGCGGCATGGCCATTCACACGCAGAACCTCATCGCGGAGACTCGCGCGAGTCTGCTCGTCATGCAGAGCGGCGCCGACGCCGATCCGCTCGGGGCACCGCGAGTGACTCTGCTGGGGAATGCCGCGCGCCTCGCGGATGACGCGAGTGGCCCTGGCAAGCAGGCCCTGCGCGCCCTTTATCTTCAGCGCCACCCATCGGCGAAGTACTGGATCGACTTCTCCGATTTCTCTTTCTTCCGTTTCAATGTCACGGACATCTACTTCGTCGGCGGCTTCGGCGTGATGGGTTGGGTCGACGCCGAAGCCTATCGTTCCGCTGAGGCGGATCCGCTCGTGGAAAGCGCGACGCAGATCATCGCGCACATGAACACCGATCACGCCGATGCGCTGCGCCACATCACCTGTCATTTCGGCGGGCTGGATGCGGAAGAGGCAACGATGGTCGCCTGTGACCGTCTCGGCTTCATCGTTCGAGCGAAAACGGCCAGCGGGATGAAGGGAGTACGCATCCAGTTTCAGGAGCCAGTCCGCTCTGGAGAAGAGGCTCGACGGGTGCTTGTGGCCATGACCCGCGAGGCGCGGGGCTGATTCGGCGTGTCGGCTGATCTGCCAGACGGCCTCCATGGTGAGAGCCGTGTTGAAACGCAGCTCAAGACTACGGTCGTGAACGCAACGATGCGACGTGCTTCTTCGGCTCATGGCGTTCCGAGTTTCTTGATGGGAATGGTCCATCTCGGCGGTCTGAGGCGTAGCCTCGCTAGGGGCTCCGAGAGCTAAAACTCATCGCAGAGAGCTTCGAGCGGCGAATGAGCCACTCCAGTCCTCCCTCAATTCGACGAGACCCATCCCATCGAGATCCTTCTCCCCCCTCACGGGGGAGAAGGGTCTCGATGGGGGAGTGTGTCGCGAGACCCGCCAAGCCTTAGAATGGTCCATCTCGGCGGTCATGCGTCGGCGACGATGAGCTCCGCGGCCTGGAGCTGCGCGACTACGGCGATGACGTCCGCCGCTGCGCGCCCTTCCTCAACTTCGTACTCCGATGCCACGACGGCCACGATGCTTTCCACTGTCTCCCCTCGCAGAAGCAGTTCCCACACGCGCGCTCCGGTTGAATTGAGGACGTGATAGACACCCGAGGCGAGATGCAGGAGCACGAGCTCAACCCCGACGGGGCGGCTGAGCACGCTCTCCGGGACGTGGAACGTCGCGCGCAGGGAAACGTTCGTACCGCCGTCACCCATTGGCTCGCGCGCCGCGGTGGCTCCGCCCGGCTCTGAGAAAAAGGTGCTCTGCCGCTTGCCGGGCTGCCGGTCGGTGCCCACCTGCCAGGTCGTGACGTATCGTCCGCCCACGAGCGTCTCGCGGCGTGCTGCGCCACCGTCGACGGGCAGATAAATAGGTTCTGCGCCAGCTTCTCCACCGCCTTCATGTGGGTCTCGGGCGCCACCATCCAGCCCAGGCGCCAGCCGGTCATGTTGAAGTACTTGGAAAAACTGTTGACCACGATCACGTCTTCGCCGTTGGCGAGCACGCTGGTCTCGTTGCGAAACGCGCCTGCCGCGTCGCGCTGATAGGTGAGCCCGTGGTAAATCTCGTCGACCAGCAGGACCCCGCCCCGTGCACGCACCACCGCATGGATCGCCCGCATCTCGGCCGGCGTGATCGTCGTACCCGTCGGGTTCGACGGCGTGGCCACCATCACCCCGCGTGTCTTCGGCCCCCAGTGCCGCTCGACAAGCTCCGCGGTGAGCTGGTAGTTCAAAGCAGGTCCGCAGGCAACCAGCCGCGTCGTGCCGCCATACAGCGAGACGAAGCGCCGGTTGCACGGATACGTGGGGTCGGGCATCAGCCACTCGTCGCCGGGATTGACCAGCGTGCCGAAGGCGATCAGCATCGCCCCGGACGCGCCGGCAGTGACCGCGATGCGCGCCGCCGGAACCTCGAGGCCGTAGTGGCGCCGGTAGTGCGCGCTGATCGCCTCGCGCAGCGGCTGGATGCCGAGGGCCACGGTGTAGTGCGTGTCGCCGCGTCGAATTGCCGCGTCGGCGGCATCCATCACCGCCGGTGGCGCGGCGAAATCAGGCTCGCCGACGTTGATCGCGATGATCGAGCGGCCCTGGCGTTGCAACTCGTAGGCCTCGCGCGCGATCTCCATTGCGTAGAACGACTCGATGTCGGCCATGCGGGCGGCGGTGGCGAAAGGAGCGTGTATTGCGAGAGGGGCGTTCATGGCGGCAGGCCTGAATCCAAAGGCGCCTCGATTGTAGCGGTTGCACCCATGCCGCCGCGACATGAAGGAGCGTATCGCAGACATCAAATTGTCCAGATTCGACACTCAAGCTGTGTGGACAGCACCCACGACAAGGAAGGGATGTTTATGCGCTTCACACGCAGTTCGGATCCCGGAGTCGAGCGACGCTATTGGGACATCCAGTCGGCGCGCCAGCTCAAAATAGAGCGCGTCGTAGCCTTGGAGCTGGTATCGAAGTCCCGCATCGATCACCTCGACCGCGACGCTGGCGTCAAGGACGAAGCGCCGCGTGATCATGACGGGATCGCACGGCGGCAAGGAAATCTCGGCCACTCATTCCGGATGGAGAAATCGCTGTGCGCTTAAGCTGCCGCATGATCGCGCCAACTGCCTTTTTGCGCGCCGCGACGTCTAAAGTGGACCCCGCCGTCAAGACAGTTTTGAACTGAATTCAAGCTGGCGCCGCGAGTGCAATTGTAGTTGGACGGGGCTGCCCCGATTTTGCTTCTGCTGTTGACCTTGGTGTTGCATAATCGGAACCAAACCCGAAAAATGGCAAGTGGTGATGGTGCGGCGCGCTGCGACGCACATTTCCCGAGACCTGGGCTGGAGAGTCGCTTGAAACCCGTGTATTCACTGGCCGTCGACATCGGCGGCACCTTTACCGACATCGTGCTGCGCGGCGCCGACGGCAGCCTGGTCGTCGACAAGACCCTGACCACGCCGAAAAGCCTGCTCGATGGTTTCTTCCGCGGCGTACATGCGGTACTCGACAAGGCCGGGCTGACGCCTGCCGACATCGACGGCGTGATCGTGCACGCCACCACCGTGGTGACCAACGCGCTGATCGAGCGCAAGGGGCAGGTTACGGCGATGCTGGTGACCGAAGGTTTTCGCGACGTGCTGGCGATCCGCAACGAGCATCGCTACGAGATGTACGACCCGCAGATCGAGTTTGCGCCGCCGCTGATTCCGCGTGAACTGACTTTCGGCGTGCTTGAGCGCACCTTCGCGGACGGCAGCGTCGCCGCGGCGCCCGACCCTGCCGCGGTCGAGACCATCGCCGGCCTTCTGCGCGAGGCCGGTGTGCGTTCGGTCGCGATCTGCCTGCTCAACAGCTATGCCAACCCGGCCAACGAGCGCGCGGTGGCGGCGGTGCTGCGCGAGCGGCTGCCCGAGCTGTTCATCTCGTTGTCGTCCGATGTAGCCCAATTCATGGCAATGAAGCAAGTGGATCAAATGCTTCTTTAGTTAGTGC
>JANMSA010000054.1:0-6943 GCA_031388865.1 Acidobacteriota bacterium
CTCGGAGAAGATCATGTCCGAGTTCCTCAACCTGGTCGCCTCCGAGCCGGACATCTGCCGCGTTCCGCTCATGGTGGACAGCTCGAAGTGGTCGGTGATCGAGTCGGGGCTGAAGACGCTCCAGGGAAAGTCGGTCGTCAACTCGATCTCGCTCAAGGAAGGCGAAGACGCATTTCGCCATCACGCCCGGCTGTGCAAGCGCTACGGCACCGCGGTCGTGATCATGGCCTTCGACGAGCAGGGGCAGGCGGACACGGTGGAGCGCAAGGTCGCGATCTGCTCGCGGGCCTACGACATCCTGGTCCGCGAGGTGGGCTTCGATCCGACCGACATCATCTTCGATCCGAACGTCCTCACCGTCGCCACCGGCATCGAGGAGCACAACGCCTACGGCGTGAACTTCATCGAGGCCGTGCGGCAACTCAAGGAGAAGTTTCCGCTCACCAGCGCGAGCGGCGGAGTCTCCAACGTGTCGTTCTCCTTCCGCGGGAACAACGTGGTCCGCGAGGCCATGCACACCGCATTTCTCTATCACGCCATCCGCGCGGGCCTCACCATGGGCATCGTCAACGCCGGCCAGCTGGGCATCTACGAGGAGATCCCGAGAGACCTCCTGGAGCTCGTCGAGGACGTCCTGCTCAATCGCCGTCCGGACGCCACCGAGCGTCTAGTCACGTTCGCCGACACGGTGAAGGGACAGTCGACGGTCACGGCCAAGGAAGCCGAAGCGTGGCGCGGCGGCACCGTAGAGGAGCGGCTGTCGCACGCGCTCGTGAAAGGGCTTGTCGACTACATCGATGCGGACGTCGCGGAAGCGCGGGAGAAGTACGCCACCGGGCTTTCGATCATCGAAGGCCCGCTCATGGACGGGATGAACATCGTCGGCAACCTCTTCGGCGCCGGGAAGATGTTCCTCCCTCAGGTCGTCAAGAGCGCGCGCGTGATGAAGAAGGCGGTCGCCTATCTGCTGCCCTTCATGGAAGCGGAAAAGCTCGCCTCCGGCGATCATTCGGCGCGCGGCAAGATCCTGATGGCCACGGTCAAAGGAGACGTTCACGACATCGGCAAGAACATCGTCGGCGTCGTCCTCGGCTGCAACAACTACGAAGTGATCGACCTCGGCGTCATGGTCTCCGCCGAGAAAATCCTCGACACCGCGATGGAGCAGAAAGTCGACATCATCGGCCTTTCGGGCCTGATCACCCCTTCGCTCGACGAGATGGTGCACGTCGCACGGGAGATGGAGCGCCGGCACTTCAGCGTGCCGTTACTCATCGGCGGCGCGACTACCTCGAAGCTGCACACGGCGGTAAAGATCGCGCCCCGCTACAGCAAACCCACCGTACACGTCCTCGACGCTTCCCGCGCGGTCGGCGTCGTGAGCGCACTGCTCTCCGAGAATCGCCAGCCGTACGTGGACAAAGTGCGCGTCGAGTACGACAAGCTTCGCGCAAGCAACGAGACGCGCTCGCTGGTCATCCTGCCGCTGGAGAAAGCGCGCCAGCGCGCGCTTGCTCTCTCCTTCGCGCCGGAGCCGCCGCCCTTTACCGGGGTGCGCGTTCTCGAAGACGTTCCGCTGCACGAGATCGTGCCCTATATCGACTGGAACCCATTCTTCCAGACGTGGGAGATGCGCGGACGCTATCCGCAGATCCTCGCGGAGCCGCGGGCGCAGGAACTCTACGACGACGCACAGAAGCTGCTGCAGGAGATCGTCGAAAAGCGCCTGCTCAAGGCGCGGGCGGTGTACGGAATCTGGCCCGCGCAGCGAGACGGAGACGACATCCGCTTGACCATTGATGACGCGCGTCTGCCGACGCGACGCGCGACGCTCCATACGATCCGCCAGCAGCAGGAAACGAACACCGGCAACAATCTCGCTCTCGCGGATTTCGTCGGCGAATCCGACTTCGTCGGCGGCTTCGCCGCGACCGCGGGCATCGGCGTCGACGAGCTGGCCGGCCGCTTCCAGAAGGATCACGACGACTACAACTCGATCATGACCAAGGCGCTCGCGGACCGGCTGGCGGAAGCGCTCGCGGAGAAGCTGCATCGCGAGCTACGCGCGGAGTGGTACGCCCCGGACGAGATGCTGACCAGCGAAGATCTGATCGCGGAAAAATACCGCGGCATCCGTCCCGCCGCGGGATATCCCGCCAGCCCCGACCACACGGAGAAGCGCACGCTCTTCGCGCTCCTCGATGCCGGGCAGATCGGCATGCACCTCACCGAGTCTTTCGCGATGACTCCCGCGGCATCGGTGAGCGGCCTCTATTTCGCGCATCCGGAGGCGCGTTACTTCGCCGTCGGCAGAATCGGTCGCGATCAGGTCGGGGACTACGCCCGGCGCAAAGGCATGACCGTGGCTGAGGTAGAGCGCTGGCTGGGCCCGAACCTGGCTTATGAGCCAGAAATGCAGGAAGTCCCTGCGTGATGCTGCGCAAGGATGCGGCAAATAGCGGGCACATGGCGCTCGGGTCGACGGCGGCTACTACACGGAATCCGTTGTAACCGAGGCTGCTCCCTCGCAGCCGGTGCTGGAAGGCAACGGTGGCGAGGATGCGCCGGTCCATGCGGACGTGGTTTGACCATCGCTTCAGCCTCGCAGTCCTATTTTTTTCGCGTTCCGCTCGAAGATTGCGGCGAATTTACCTCGTCTCGTATCCGCACGGTCCCTCGTTCGGGTTACCCTGCTACAACCAACGTTTCAAAAAGGGGAAATCCGCATGCATCGAGTCGGCTCCATGTTCGTCCTGCTCCTGCTGCTCAATCCAGCGACACTCTCAGCCCAGCAGCACCAGGTGGACGAGTGTCACGCAGGTTTCTCCGCCTACGTCGCGGCGAGCCCGTACATTCTCAACCCCTCGGTCACCGACAGGCGGGTGACCACCATCGTCGCCGTCTTCGAGGACTCTGAGCTCAGCGCGGTATCGAGCATGCGCTACCGCGTGACGATCCGATCTGCGGAAAGCGGCGGAATCGTGCGCGTTCTCGAGGGGACGAAAACTCTCGTTCCTCAGAATGCGGCGGAGGCAATCGCCACCTGGGACGCACGCGACTCGAACCGGAATCTGGTGCCAGACGGCGAGTACGTGATCGAAGTGAGGGCCGCTGCCCGGCGCGGCCGGTTTCTGCCTGAGATCGACACGCTCGTGCAGGGGGCGCGCCGCGCGCAGAGCAGCGAAGTTCGAGTGATCGTCGATCGCGGCGGAGCTTATGACTCGTTGTTCGACCAGAAGACTCGCAACCGCCTCAAGTTGGAAGCGATGGCCGTCGGACTCGATACGACCTTTCCTTACCAGTTCTTTTTCGGCACGACCCACGCCCATACGAACTGGAGCGACGGGGGAATGCCCGTCACCGACTGCGCCTCTGGAAGATACGGTTACGCCGGCGGGGCTCAGCCGGCTGATGCATTCAACTACGCCAAGGCCAACGGCTCGATCGATTACATGGCGGTGGTCGAGCACAATCATCTGATGCAGGATGCCTGCATCAGCTGCACGGCCGAGCAGATCAAGACGCGCTATAGCAGCGGTTTCCAGGCCGCCCAGGATGCGACCGTTCCGGGCTCGTTCGTCGGCCTTTTCGGCATGGAGTGGGGTGTGATCAGTGGCGGCGGCCACATCAATGTCTACAACCAGTCGCAGTTGATGTCGTGGGTCGGTGAGCCGTACCACGTGCTCGTCGACAAGTCGAATTATCAGCAGCTTTATACGGCCATGCGGAACAACCAGGGGCTTCTCGGCTCGTACGGATCATTCAACCATCCGAACAGCACCGACTTCGGCAGCTACGCCCGCTCAGCCGACGGCGATGTCGTGATCCGGGGGCTCTCCATCCTCTCCGGTCCGGCCTTCAATACCTCGACGACGTTCTCGCCGGGGGGGACGACCTATGTCCCGATGTACAACCTGGTCCTTTCCTACGGCTGGAAAATTGGCCCGGAGGCGCACCAGGACAATCATTGCCAGAACTATGGCAACTCGACACCGAACCGCACTGCTGTCCTCGTTCCGAACGGCACGACGTTCAACCAGCAGTCACTCATGAGCGCCTATGACGGCCGTCGCTTCTACGCGGCACAGGACCGCGACGTGCAACTCGTTTACCGGACTGCTGACGGCGCGCGCGCCATGGGCGATTCCTTCGCCGCCAGCGCCGGGACCAGCATTTTCGTGCAGGCAGCTGATCCCGCCGGCGAAGCAGTGCAGAAGATCGAAATCTGGGGCGGTCGCGCCGGTACGAGTGCGTCCCCCGGCGCCGCGGCGGCACTGATCACTTCGAACCTGAGCAGCACCACGCTCTCCGCGACGCTCGCTCCTCAGGCCTTGGGAGAAGAGTGGTATTACTACGTGACGGCCGTCCAGGCCGACGGGAACATCATCTGGTCGGCACCCATGTGGATCACGTGGGGCGGAAGCAGCGACACCACTCCGCCAACCACGTCCATCACCGCACCGGCAGCCGGATCGACATTGAGCGGCACGACCGTGGTGACCGCATCGGCCACCGATGACACCGGCGTTTCCAAGGTCGAGTTCTACCTCGATGGTGCTCTGGCCGCCTCCGACACCACCGCGCCTTACGAGTGGCCATGGGCTACGACCACCGCGACGAATGCCACACACACCATCAGTTCCAAAGCTCACGATGCAGCCGGCAACACCAGCACTTCGGCGAACGTGTCGGTCACCGTGAGCAATACCCCGAGTGGCGACACGACCGCGCCGGCTACCTCCATTACCGCGCCGGCAGCGGGTGCGACGCTCAGCGGAACGACTCTGGTGACGGCATCGGCAACCGATGACACCGCCGTGACGAAGGTCGAGTTTCTTCTAGACGGCGTCCTTGCAGCCACCGACATCGCGGCGCCGTACGAGTGGTCGTGGAACACCACCACCGCCACAAACACGACGCACACGCTCAGTTCCAGAGCGTATGACGCAGCCAACAACAGCGGCAGCTCAGTGAGCGTCTCGATCACCGTTGCCAACGTCGCTCCCACTGGTACCGATGTTACGGGCTGGAAGCTCGTGCAGGCCAACGCCGCCTCCGAGCTCATTCTGCCGGCGGGGAGCGTCATCCAGAGTGACGGCTATCTGGTGGTTGCACGGAACACCACGAAGACGGCTTTCGAAACCTTCTGGGGAGTGACGCTTCCAGCGAACGTGCTGTTCATCAACTCGGCCGACAGAATGCCGGTGATCAACGGAGATGAGAACTTCACGCTCTACAACGCGGCAGCAGCCGTGATCGACGGTGCAACCATCAATATCGTCGCCGGAAACAGCGTCAGGCGCTCTGACCTTTGTGCGGCGGCCGGCGTTGCGACTAGCTGGGTCATCGCGGCAGACACGACCGGGAATCCCGGCAGTGGCGCGGCCGCCGGATGTGGCGGCGGCGTGAAGATCAACGAATTTTCCGATGCCTCCGGCGTAGGGAATTTCGTTTACGAGTTCATCGAGCTTCACAACGATTCCGCAACCGCCGACACGACGCCCCCTGCGACATCGCTCTCCGCTCCCGTCTCCGGAGCGGTTGTGAGCGGCACGACACTCGTTACCGCTACCGCGTCTGATAATGTCGGCATCAGCAAGGTCGAGTTTCTTCTCGACGGTGCTCTGCAGTCGACCGACATTGCGGCGCCGTACGAATGGAACTGGAACACCACCGCTACCGCCAACGGCGCGCACTCCCTGGTGTCGAAAGCTCATGACGCCGCCGGCAACAGCAGTTCGTCCGCTGCGATCCCGGTAAGTGTGGACAACGACACCACCGCCCCGCTGGCATCGATCACTGCGCCAGCCGCTGGCGCCACCGTCAGCGCTACCGTTCCCGTCGCCGCCAGCGCCTCAGATGACAAGGGTGTCGTGAAGGTCGAGTTCTTCCTCGACGGAGCCCTCGCCGCGACCGACACGACCGCTCCATACGAGTGGTCATGGAACACGACCACTGCGTCGAATGCTTCGCACTCGCTGACCGCAAAGAGCCATGATGCGGCCGGCAATAGCGGCACTTCGGCCGCGGTCACGGTCACGGTCAGCAATGTTGCCCCCGGAACGGACATCAGCGGCTATCAGCTGACGCAGGCCACTGCAACGCTCAACTACCTGCTGCCTGCTGGCACATCGATTCCGGCCAGGGGTTACGTCGTCGTC
This sequence comes from Acidobacteriota bacterium, assembly GCA_031388865.1. GTDB lineage: Bacteria > Acidobacteriota > Thermoanaerobaculia > Gp7-AA8 > Gp7-AA8 > QHVT01. The sequence continues at coordinate 6,162 of JANMSA010000054.1, forward strand.
GGTCGCAACGCCACGAAAGCGGCGTTCGAAACATTCTGGGGAATCACACTCGGTAGCACCGTCGTGTATGTAAACAGCGGCGACAAGATGCCGCAGATCAACGGTGACGAGTACTACACGCTCTACAACGCGGCGGGAACGAAACTGGATGGACGCACCGTCGCCATGGGAGCTTCTGCGGGCGAGACCCTTCGACGGACCAACGGCTGCGGAGCGTCATCGAAAGCGACTTCGTGGACTCGCCTCGCTTCCAGCTCGGCCAATCCTGGAAGCGGCGCTCCCGCAGATTGCGGTAAGGGGCTGTATATCAGCGAATTCTCCGATGCGGCCGGAACGAACAATTTCGGCTACGAATTTGTCGAACTGCACATCGACAATTAGCATTTCAACTGGGAGCGTTTCCAAAAAGGCGGCCCACGGGGGCCGCCTTTTTTGTTTCGGACCGTACGACCTGGAGCGAGGCGCGGCGCTGCCCCGCTCGGTGAATGAGTCAAGTTTCTTCAAGTCTCGTTGTGCGCCGCCGGCGCGCTGTCTCGCGACACCACTCCGTTTCAAGAAGAGTACTGAGCGAAGACCTGGTGCTTGTCGCATCACCCCGCCGGTGATCCCTCGACTCACTTCTAATGACACGACTGTCGTCTGCACGAGGGCGCCCCCTCATCCGCCTTCTCGAGGGAGGTGCTGCGCGACTTGCCTGTCGCCCGCTCCCCTGGAAGAACAAGCATCGAGAGCCTTCTCCCCTCCGCAGAGGGGAGAAGGTGCCGAAGGCGGATGAGGGGTCG
>JANMSA010000055.1:0-8124 GCA_031388865.1 Acidobacteriota bacterium
GTTGTCGGTTGTCGGTTCTCGGTTGTCGGTTGTCAGTTGTCGGTTGTCTGAGAGTTCTTGTCCTGGGCGGCATTCACGCCGAGGGTTCCTCGGGCGAGATCGCTCAGACAACTGACAACCGACAACCGACACTCCGACGGCCCGGTTGTTGCTCACTCCGCCAGACAAATGGTCTCGTTCGAGCACGCGCCTCCCGAGGCACGGCAGTTACTGCCGGTGCGGATCCGCGACCTGGGGCTGTCGGTCGAGAACTCGCCGGTCGCGGAGCTCATCCGCCACCTCTACACCGAGCTGGAAGTGAAGGGGTTGCGCCACTTCCGGCCGCGCTGCTACCTCTCGGACGAATGGGGCTCTCCCACCGGCGAGCCCATCATCGGCATCCCTTTTTACCTCGGCGATGCGCGCGTGGCCACGCTCGAGGATGCGGTGAACGACGTGGAGGGCGAGCGGGAGATCATGATGTACCTCCGCCACGAGGCGGGGCACGCCTTCAATCACGCGTACGAGCTCTATCGCACCGCAGAGTGGCGGGCGATCTTCGGGTCGGTGCGGCGTCCCTATCGCGACGACTACCCGTTCGTCCCGTTCTCACGCGACTACGTCCGCTACATCCCCGGCTGGTATGCCCAGAAACATCCCGACGAAGACTTCGCGGAGACGTTCGCGGTCTGGCTCGACGCGACGACGAACTGGCGCGAGCGGTACGCCGGCTGGGGCGCACTGCATAAGCTCGAATACATCGAACGCGTCGCCCTGGCGGTAGCCGACGTCCCTCCACCGCGCGCGCATGGGCAGACGGACATCACTACGGACGAGATGGAGCAGACGGTCGAGGAGATGCTGCGCGAGTTTCACGTCGACGAGACCCCGGAAGTCGCAGACCTCGCCCTCGACGCTGACCTGCTGGACATCTTCTCCCAATCCGGCGGCGACACGCCCGCGGTGGACCTCCTTCGCGATCATCGCCGCGACATCATCGACAAGGTCAACTACTGGACCGGCGTGCGCCGTTCGCTCGTGCGCGCCCTCGTCATAGCGATTGAGGACCGCCTCGCTGAGCTGAAACTCGTCGCACAGAAAGAGAGGAGCCGCCAACAGATGATCGAGCTCACCGTCTACGTCACTGCGCTTTCCATGACCTTCCTCACGGGCAAGAAACGACTGCGGCACCCGAGGGCGAGACGATGAAGGTCGTCATTCTCTACAGCACGTTCGAGGGGTACGAGGAGTACCCCGGCGCCGACATCGAGAAAGCAGCAGAGTTGAACGAGAAGCAACCCAAGCGTAAGAAAAAGAAGAAGACCGACATCGAGGCCATCGGCGACGCGCTGCGCGAGCTGGGTCACGAGCCTTCCACCCTGGCCATTGACGGACGTCCGGAGACGCTGACACGCGTCCGCCGCAATGACGCCGGCCTCTTCTTCAACCTCGTCGAGTCGTACGCCGGCGACGACACGATGGAGATGCATTTCGCCGCCTACCTCGACCTGATCGGCAAGCGCTATACGGGAGCCGGTCCACAGGGCTCATTTCTGGCGATGGACAAGTCCATCGCCAAGATGATCATCCGCTATCACGAGCTCTACACCCCTTACTCAGCGGTCGTGAACAAGGGCCGCGTGGAGCACGCGCAGGACATCCGCTTCCCGGTCATCGTCAAGCCGGCGTCCGAGGATGCGTCGAAGGGGATCGATGCGACGTCGGTCGTGAACTCGGTCAAGGAACTGCTCGATAAGATCTCTTACGTGCATGACGAGTTCGGCTCCTCTGTGCTGCTCGAGGAGTACATCGAAGGGCGAGAGATCTACGCCGCCGTACTGGGCAACGACAAGCCTGAGGCGCTGCCGCTGGTGGAGCTGGACCTTTCCAAGCTGCCCGAGGGCATGCCGCGCATCGCCGGGTATGAAGTGAAATTCGACACGACGACCGAGGCCTATAAGAAAACCAAATCCGCCCCGGCGAAGGACCTCGACGAAGAGACAGTCGCCAAGATTCAGCAGACCGCGGTCACCGCCTACCGGGCTTTGAAGCTGCGCGACTACGGACGCATCGACATGCGCCTCGCCGCGAATGGCCGCATCTATGTGCTCGAAGCCAATCCCAATCCATGGCTCGATCCGGTCGCAGAGTTCGCCATGGCGGCCAAGGAAGGCGGGCGTTCCTATACAGAGCTGATTGGTGCGATTGTGGAGGAGGCCTTGAAGCGGTGAGTGGTTCGTTGCCGGTTCGCGGTCTTGTTGTCGGTTGCCGTTTTTTGGTTGTCGGTTGTCAGTTGTCAGTTGTCAGTTGTCAGTGAGTTAGCGCGAAGTCGGAGTTTGCGAACCACTTGCAACGACACAACCCCTGAATCTTGTTCTCATTTGTCCTCTGTCAGGGTCAACGTCTGGGCCGACAGCACGACGAGGCGCAGACAACTGACAACCGAGAACCGACAACCGAGAACCAGATTCGACAACCGACAACAAAAAGCCTCACCGCCCGTTGTACCGCTCCAGCGCCACCCGCAACAGTTCCACGGCCCGCTGTAGATCCTCCACCTTCAGAACGTAGGCGATGCGCACTTCGCTCTTGCCGAGGGGTGAGGCGTAGAAGCCGCTCGCCGGGGAGAGCATGATCGTCTCCCCTTCGTGCTCAAAGTCGGAGAGCAGCCAGCTGCAGAAGTCTTCTGCATTCGCGACCGGAAGGCGGGGCATGCAGTAGAAGGCGCCTTCGGGCGGCTGCAACTCCACGCCGGGAATCGACAACAATCCCTCGTAGAGGGCGTCGCGGCGGCGGCGGTATTCGTCGACAATGTCCGTCGTGTACTGTTCGCCCAGCGTTTCCGCACCGACAGCGATGAACTGCGCGAGCCCCGGCGGCGATAGCCGTCCCTGCGCCATGCGCAGGCAGGCGCCGTAGACCTCCGTGTTCCGCGTCACCAGCGACCCCAGACGAATGCCGCACGCGCTGTAACGCTTGGACAGGCTGTCGACGACAACCGTGAGGTCTTCAACATCCGGCAGCTCGAGCGCGCTGATGGCGCGCCGGTCGTCGTACACGAACTCGCGGTACACCTCGTCGGAGATCAGGAAGAGTCCGTGGTCGCGGCAGAAGTCTGCCACCAGCTGCAATTCCTCTCGCGAGTAGACAGTCCCCGTCGGATTGTTGGGATTGCAGATGATGACCATCCGGCTGCGAGGCGTGAGCGCACGGTCCCAGACGTGACGGGGAGGCAGATGAAATCCATCGCGCCCGCGGCTCGTGACCGGGACCAGGTTCAATCCGGCCATGGTGGCGAAGGCTTTGTAGTTCGCGTAATAGGGCTCGACGACGATGACATCGTCGCCCTCGTTGGCGCAGGCGAGGAACGCAAAGAGGATTGCCTCGCTGCCGCCCGTAGTCGCCAGGATCTGATTGGTGTCGAGGTTCAGGCCCAGTCGACGCTGGTAGTAGAGCTGCAGCGAGCGGAGAAACTCCGGCGTACCCGGCGAGGGCGAGTACTCGAGGACGCGATGCTCGATCTGCTTGAGGCGGTCGCGCATGCAGGCCGGCGTCTCGATGTCGGGCTGGCCGATGTTCAGGTGGAGGACACGGGTTCCCCGCGCCTTCGCCGCGTCAGCGAGCGGCGCCAGCTTGCGGATTGGCGACGCAGGCATCTCGATCGCGCGCCGGGAGAGTGCCGGCGCGCGGCGGGTTTCGGGGTCGTGAAGCGACGTCATCTATTTTTTCTTCGCACGCTGCACTGCCGGGTGCTTGGCGTTTTTCTCGGTCTGGACGAACTTCTCCTTGTCGTCGGCCACCGGCTCACCACGGTCTGCGCCATCCGACTGCGCCCGGCCGCCGATCTTGTACGCGTTCTGGTTCGGGTTGGTTTTGCTCATGTCCGTGGCTGGTTGCGAAGGTTCTGCCATCAATTTGTCCCCGAACTGCCCTCGGGCGCTTGCCGCGGACGATGAAAGTGCCTTCGCTACGCCGATGGGGGTCAGACCCCATCGTCTCGATCCACTGAACATGCGTGGGAAAGGCAAACGCGTACCGCGGAGCGATGCTCGTCGTCACAAGCGGCAAACGCCTACAATTCTTACTCACCCCATGACCAACACCCGTTCCGACACGCCTTCCATCCTGGCCCCTCCTCCGCTCCTGTTCTTCGCGTGCCTCCTCGTGGGTTGGGGGCTCGGTTTCGTCTTCCCATTCGAGCCGTTCGACCTCGGCTTCCCCTTCCGCCTCGTTGCCGGGTGCGTGCTCTACCTTGCCGCATTCGCATTCGCGCTTCCCGCCCTGCTGGTGATGCATCGGTTCAACACGCCCGCGGAGCCATGGAAGCCGACCGTTCGGATCGTCAGCGCAGGACCGTTCCGTTTCACCCGAAATCCGATCTACGTTGCGCTGCTGCTCATTCTGGCCGGCATCGCCGTGCAGACGGCCTCGGGCTGGCTGATGCTCCAGGTGCCGGTGCTCTTCTTCCTTCTCAACAATGGAGTCGTCCGCGCGGAGGAACGCTATCTGACACAAAAGTTCGGCGACGAATACCTCTCGTACATGCGGAGGGTTCGCCGCTGGATCTGAGCTGCGTTCACCAGGTCAAAGCTGGCGCTCCCATGAGCCGCTGCAGGAACTCCACCATCGAGTGCCAAACCTCCCTATGATGAGATCATGAGGTGTTTCCTCATCCTGAGCCTCGGTTTGCTGCTGGCAGCTTCTGCAACAGCAGGAGAGCTCGTTGTGCCCCTCGGTGGCCTTGGGGCAGAGCGGTCGCTCGTCACGAAGGTGAACATCGTCAATCCGTCCCGGAACAGCGCGACGGTCTTCCTCGAGATCGTGGGAGCTGTACCCGGGCTGGATCCGAAGAGCACCACGATCGCGCTGGGTGCAGGGGAAACGCTTCGGTGGTCTGATGTGGCCGGCCCGCTGCTTCGTAGCGAGGGCATCGCCATTCTCAGGATCGTCTCTCACGAGCGATTGGAAGTGACTGCGCTGAATCACTGCCCCTCGTGCGGGGCAACCTCCACCGTTCCGGTTCTCGATGCGCGCCACGCAGTGGAGGAGGGCGCAGTCGCGACTGGCTTCCAATCGAATGATCCAGCGTGGCAGAACGGGATCGGAATCGTGAGCTCCGACGGGGTCTCGGCGCTGCTGATGGTGACACTCCACCGTGGCGACGAAATCGCCGGCGAGGCGCAGATCCAGTTGCCCCCGCGGGGAATGCGGCTGGTCCGCCTCGACGAGCTCTTCGGCCGGCCCGCAACAGAGTCCGGCGGGTGGCTGACCTTCAGCGCACCACGACCCGTTCTGCTGTTCGGCTATGACGCCAACGCGCGAAGCGGCGCCTCCTTCTTCACCCCGGCCATCCCCGCGACCACCCTCCCTCGACGGCGGCGACGCGCCGTGCGGAGCGGCCCGCCTGCCGTGACGCAGAAGGTGGTGTTGACACCGGCGAAAGACAACACTCTCTATCAGACGTCCGACGGATCGCTTTCCAACGGCTCGGGCGTGCATCTCTTCGCGGGTGCCACGGGATCGAGGGAGCTCCGGCGTGCGGTGATGGCGTTCGACATCGCTTCCCGGATCCCGCCTGGGAGCCGCATCACCGGCGTCGTCCTCAGACTGCAGGTGTCCATGACCATCTCCGGATTGCAGTCCATGGCTCTCCATCCCCTCCTCCGCGACTGGGGGGAGGGAACTTCGGATGCAGGACCGTCAGCAGACGGACGCGGAAGTCCATCGCGAGCAGAAGACGCCACCTGGATTCACACCTTCCATCCCGATCGATTCTGGACCGCGCCGGGCGGCGACTTCGCCGGCGCAGCCGACGCAAGCACGCTGGTCGGCGGAAACGGCGGCGCCAGTTGGGAATCGTCAGTGGCGATGGTCGCTCGCGTTCAGGACTGGATCGATCGGCCGTCTGCGAACTTCGGCTGGATCGTCATCGGAAATGAGGCAAGCCCGCGAACTGCTAAACGATTCGACAGTAGCGAGGTCGTTCCCAACGCGACCTCCCCGACCCTGACCATCGACTTCTCTGCACGCCCTTGAGCCGGCGCGGCCGGCAGGGCCGACGAACGAGGGCGGCAGATTTCGCCGCCCTCGCACCGAGACCTCTCACTGACTCGAAGCAGTGCCAGGATCAGGCTGCGCTGCCACAAACATCGCACTGGCCGAAACGTTGTCGTTCACCGACGCGTAGCCGAAGAGCGCCGCAGCGGCGTCGAAGCTGAGCGTGAGGTTGGCAGCGTTGGTGAGGTCGACTCCGGGAAAGTAACTGCTGATCGAATTCTGCTGCTGCGACAACGCCTGGAGGGTCAGCGTGTTCTGGCCGGCGAGAGCTCCGCCGGCGTCCCGCAGCTCGAGACGGACCGTGACGGGGGACGGATTCGGATTGAAGAACCCGATATTGGTGCGGAAGCTGCCCGCCGGGTCGGAGGTATTCGACAGCTGAGGCATCACTCCCCGACGCAAGGCGTTTGCCCGAGGCTGCGCCGGGACGAACTGCCCCAGCGTTCCTTTGCCACCTGCGCGAAGGTCGGCAAAGATGCGGGAGGTCACGGCCAGCTGCGAGGCGCTCGAGACGCGTAAGGCCCCGGTGCCTGGGGCGACATTGAGACCGGCCAGTCCCGCGACGTCGTCGAGAATCGCCGTGCCGCGCGGCGCGACGTTCACTACGATCGACGCACCCGCGGTCGGATTCGGACTCAAGCCGGCTGGGAAGTATTCGAGCAACACCGCGGCTGGCGTGGTGTAGGAAGCATTGAAGACGCGAACGTCGGTCACAAACGTCTGTCCCGATCCGTTGGTCACGCGTCCGGCCACCGGCACGTCGTACTCGTTCGCCGGGACGAGCTGGCCGCGTACCTCGCCACCGGGGAACGCGGAGGAATGGATGTTCACGTAATACCCCGCCGCGGTCGCCGCGCTCGCCAGCGCGGTGAGATCGGAGGGCAGGAAGTTCGCGCTCTGAAATGCGGAAATCGGCCCTGACCCCTTCGTGCGGCCACCCGCGATCTGACCCGCCGACGTTGCGAAGTTGATGATCACCGGCCCGTTGGCGCCGGCCGCGTTGCGATGGATGTGCGACGCTGTGGCATTGGTGATTCCACTGGTGCTGGCTTCCCACGCGATGCTGTTGTTGACCAGGTCGAAGACCACGAAGGCACTGCCGAACGCGGCGCTGTTGGCGGGTGGCACTTCATTGCCCGGCCGCAGCTCCGCGGCGTAGGTGATCGATCCTCCGTTCACGTACGCAAGCTGGCCGCGAACGACACCGCCGGGGAACTGCTGGGTGTGCACATTCACATAGAAGTTGCCCGGGTTCTGCAGCATCCGCTGCGCGACATCGGCTGCGACGGGAAACGTTCCCGTCATCGTTCCGTTCACGAACGCTCCGCCAAGACCGATCAGATTGATGATCACCGGCCCGTTGGCGCCCGCCGGGCCTTCGTGGATATGGAAGTTGTTGATCGGACTGCCAAGGTTGCTCACGGTGATGGTGACGGTAACGTTCTGGCGCGTGGCGTCGAACGTGACCGAGGCGTTGCCGAAACCAGGAGACGACCGCGGCGGAACCTCCTGCCCCGAGGTGAGTACCGCCCCAAGAGTCTGTCCGAGCGCGGCTGACGTGACAAGCGAGAGGATCGAGAAAACGATGATGATCCGGAGCTGACGCATGGTGTCCCCCTATGAGCGATGCACTTTCCAGTTTGCGAAGTGTCGCGAACGAATCCTATGCCCGCAAGTTTGCTACGCTGTCACAGTTTCGTGAGGGTTTCGCGCGCTGGCGATCACTCCGCAGCGGGGCCTCCCATGAGCCGCCTCTGCAGAAACTCCACCACCGTCTTCTGCAAATGGAAGAGCGTCTTCTCATCGCGGACGCTGTGCGTGGTTCGGGGATAGAGCATCATCTCGAACGTCTTCCCCGCCTGCTGCAGCTCGCGGGCGAACTGCAGTGTGTTCTGCGGATGGACATTGTCATCGGCGGCGCCCTGAATGAGCAGCAGGTGCCCGTGAAGATTCTTCGCCCCCACGCTCGCTGAGCTCTTCTCGTAACCCTCGGGATTGTTCTGCGGCATGAGCATCAGCCGCTCGGTGTAGATCGAGTCGTAGTTCCGCCAGTCCGTGACCGGCGCGCCCGCGATGCCGGCGGAGAAG
>JANMSA010000077.1:0-6194 GCA_031388865.1 Acidobacteriota bacterium
TGGCGTGCCATCCGGCTGGTGCTCGATACCGGCATCCACTCCAAGGGATGGACGCGCGAGCGAGCCATCGAATACGCGCTCACCAACTCCTCGCAGTCAAACGTGACCGTGACGTCGGAAGTGGAGCGCTTCATGGCCATCCCCGGCCAGGCGCTCGCGTACAAAGTCGGCCAGCTGAAGATCACCGAGCTCCGCCGCCGCGCCGAGCAAGCCCTCGGCTCCCGCTTCAACCTGAAGGCCTTCCATCGCGAAGTGCTCGAGGACGGAGCGCTCCCACTCGATGTGCTCGAAGAGAAGATCGACGCCTGGATCGCTGCGTCTCGGTGAGCGTCGACCTGGCAACTTCGGGCACATCAATGGCCGTCAAGGCTGGCTCTCTTCCGCGTACCGTACTGTGGGGTCGAGCCTCGCGCCGTAATGAAGCGCCCGTCGGGCCGCGAGGTCATGCATCCCATCGGCATGCTCGACGACCTCGTCGAGTATCTCCGCAAGAACAGGATTCGATGACCGACGCGGCAGAACGTGCGTCTCCCCTCATGGCTGCAGATAGCATGAAGCAACGCATCGGGCAGCGAGACAGTCCGCGTTTGACGACCTGTGGGAGGCGACGCATGGAGCTTCGTGATTTGGTTCGTCCTCTTCTGGACGGTGATCTGCTTCGCGCGCGTGAATGGGTCGCGGACGCGCAGCGCGCTCACGTGGACTGGTCTCGCGTTGATCCGCCAACCGGCCTCGATCCCCTCGAGATGACGGTGGCCGCAGGGCTTGTGGAACTGTTCGCTGCTCGTGTAACGGGTCCGTCATGGACAGCGGCTGTGGGCGCATCGCGGGAGCCGGTCGTTCTGGATCCGGGGCTCGAACAGATGCCCCGCTCATTCAGGGTCGCCAAATCTCACGGCCCGGATGCCCTTCGCAGGCGCAACCTGTTCGCTCTGCCCGACTTTCTCGACGTGGCCTAGCTATAGCTCCTTCAGGTGGGATGTATTGAATCGCTGGATACTCGCCGAGAAGTTCATCAGCGGAGATCTGGTCGAGCTCAGGGTCTTCGAACACGGCTCGCAAGGCCTTCGTCAGCCGCTCGATGTTGTGCCTGCTCGGCACGATCGAGGTTCAAGCATGCCGTGATCGAAAACGCCGCGCTAATGCCGCACGCCCCGCCGCCGCGCCGGTGCCTGCCCGATCGTGAGATCCGACCGCATCAACACAACCGTATAGGGGTTCCAGGTCGAGCCGGTGTAGTAGATCGATAGCTTGTTGGCCGTCACGCGGGTGAAGCGCTCGATCAGGTACGGCGCGTAGAAGCCGCCGCGGGTGGTGTTGGGGTCGTTGGGGCCGATGGTGGGGCCAGCCAGGCCGTCGCTGGGGACGATGGTCGGATCGTGGATGAACGTGCCCAGCGCGCCGTCGCGCTTCGGATTGAAGACGAGCTGTGGATCGCTCCACGGACCCCACGGAGCAGCGGCATATGCGAAGTAGACGCCCGACGCTGTGGGCGGCTTTCCGCCGTCGTAGGTCATCAGCCACAGGCCGAGCTGCTGCGAGAAGGTGACGGAGACATTGCCGATCGTCTTCGTGCTCTCCGGGTCGATGAAGAGCGGGACGGCGCCAGACTCGGACGTGCTCCACGTCGGCTGCCCATTCACCAGACCCGTGAAGTAGCGCGTCCCCTGTCCGCTGTCGAAGGTGCTCGCCGGAACGATGGAGAGGTAAACGTCGCTGGCCCGGTACGCGCTTAGTCCGAAGATCACCACGTCGCTGCTGGAGCGATAGAGCGAGGTGGTGATGAAGCGCCCGTCGGGCCGCGAGGAGAGCGTGCGCAGGAGCGTGAAGCGGCGGGTGACCTCGTCGAAGCGCGTCAGCACGGAGTAGTTGCCGATGTGGGGGTCAGGGAGATTGATGTCTACGCCGGTGTTGAAGGCGACATACGTCGCGTTGTCGAGGCGGATCCCGGCGTGGGGGACTTCCGACGCGCCCAGGCGCACGCCGACGATCTTCGCAAAGTACGGCGTCCCGTCGCTGTTGGTGAAGAAGTCCAGCACCAGTCCCGCGGCGGGATCCGTGCTGGTGCTGGAGGCGATGGTGTCGGCTGCTAAGTAGTTTTCCGCTGGGCCGGTTGTATCGCCGAAGAGGAAGATGAGCTTCCCCTGCGATTCGAAGGACGCCCCGAGGTCCGTTCCCACCACCTTGGCCCGCGTGATGGTCCGGCTTGCGGTGGCGGTGCACTGGCCCGTCTTTGCGAGAGCGGTGTAGTCGCAGTCGCCGATCATCTGCTCGACCTTCACGGTGGAGCCAGGAACCCAGGTGAGCGTCACTCCGGCGGATGCCGCGTCCTCGCCGAACGAGAGAGCGATCACGATCCCCGCTACGGCTGCGATGTTGCTCTTCGTCATGAATTCATCCTGTCGCGCACGACGGCCGCACGTCCCTCATTCGACGTCGCCGGGCCCGCCACGTTTACTCCCCGCTCCGTGCACGTCAACCGAGTCGTCCCCAAGTTCGTGCTGAGCTGGGCGGCGTTCGGCGCGGTCCTGGCCTTTGGCGTGACCAGCGCGGCGAAGGTCCACGATGCGCGGGTGATCCAGGTGACCGCGGCCGGATTCGCCGGAGGTGGAATGCTGGCCTGGTTCTTCAGTACGGCCACTGGCGATTTCACGGCGCTGCATCTCGCGGTCATTGGACTGGTCGGAGGGGCGGCACTCGCTTACGCGATTCATCTTCCCTTACAGCGAGCCGTCATCGTCAGCGTGGCCGCGACGGTTCTTTTCCCGATCACGGTGCTGGCGATCCGCGTGTTCACTCCATCGCGGATCGCGTTCCCAGGAGGGATCCTGAACGTAATCGTCTTGCCGCTGGTGCTCTTCATCCCTGTGATCCCTCAGAGACAGGCGCACGAAGTCCGCCGCGGACGGGAGCTGGTCGCTCCCGCTGGAAGAGGGTACGAGCAACACCATCGTTGCCGAATCGGCAGAGAACGCGACGACCTGGCGGTCCCGGAAGGAAGCCGGCCCCGAGCCGATCGAGCTCGTGATGCGCCGCGGTGCGATGCTTCGGCTGGTGTTCGATCGCGAAGCGCCGGAGTTTGTCGTCACGCTCATGGCAAAGGGGGAACTGCCATCGGTGCCACCCTCGTGGCAGGCACAATTCTGGGCGCGCCGCGTTCTGAAGAACGCCATCGAGTGGCCGTCTCTTGCAGCGGGCGAATACGACATCTATGCGCAGCAGTCGGATCCTCATACGTTCAGTCACGCCGTGAAGCTCGGCACTGCGGCTCTTGAGAGCGGCAGGATGCGCGAGGTTCGTTTGGAACTGCCTCGAAAGAAGGCGGCTTCGAAATCCGTGGCCGCGATCCTGGTGCCCCCGGTCGCTCGATTCGAAGCCGCAACGATCGAGGCGTTTGGGCGTGACGGCAGCGGCACGCTGCGTTCGATGCCGGCCATCAGTGAGCAGGTCAGCGGCGGAACGCTCCTTTATCTCGACACTACCGGCTTCACTCCGCCGTACTACGGAACGACGAGCGACCGCTTCGTTGTGCTTCCGATTCGGGAGGACCGAACTGTCGCAGTCGCCTCGGTGCGCGATCTCGGCGGGGCCAGCCTCCACGTCCAGACCGCGAGCGAAAGCCTCGCCCTTCCGATCGCAGGAATGGCGACCTTTCATGGCTGTTCGAGGCCCGAGTCCGTCGCGGTTCCGGTCGCGGTGGCGAAAGGCGGGAAAGGTTACATTCCCGGCGCCGGCAGGGTGCATGAGCTTCGTGCTCGATTTCGAGCCATTCTCGCCGATCGTTCTTCGCAAGCAACTCTCTCTGGGCGATCCGGAATGGCTCGGAGAATTCACGTTGTACGCATCCGGGAGCGCCGCTGTTCGCGTCGCCTCGGATGACGGTGCCGGAGTGGCAGACGCGATTGTCTCGGTGTCTGCGCGAGCGGATGGCGGACCGCAGGCGTCCGTTCCGATCGCGGAGAAAACAACCGGAGCCGATGGTTGGGCGCGTTTCGATCGCCTTCCGGCGGGTCAAGAGCTGGCCGTCGTGGCAAGAACCTCCGACGGTGATCGTTCTGTCATCGAGAACATCCGCGCCGACCCGACGCAGCAGAGAATCGTCGATCCCCTGCGGATACCGAAGCCGGCAACCCTGGTTATCGAGCCGAAACTGGATCCGGACTTCATCGCTCAATTTCCGGACAGCCATGTCCAGTCGATCTTTCTCGAGTTGCTCGATGGCGCCGCGGAGAGGCGCACGGAACCGGTTGAGGGCGCGGAGCGGGTGGTCTTTCAGCGCATGCTGCCAGGGCGGTGGCAACTGGGCGCAATGATCACGGCAGGCGCGGGCTCCCAACCCCTCCTTGGCGAGCAGATCGAGGTGAAGGCCGGCGAGTCCAGGCGGATGGAGGTGCTGTTTGAGCCGCTGGTCTTTCGCGGCCTTGTTTCCGGGGGTATCGGAGATTTGTCCGGAAACATCGACATCCTCAGCTCAATACGCTCGGACATGGTGCCCTCTGTGCCACTGTCGGCGTCAGGTGAGTTCGTGGCCATCCTGCCGCGACGAGGCACTTATTTCGTCGGCGTTCGTCCGCGCAGCACGGGGCAGTTGATCTGGGTGGGAAACACATCCTTCAGCGAGCCTTCAGAGCCGGTGGAGATTGAGCTTCCTCGAGGCGTGATCGTGGCGCGCCTGCGCGCAGATGGCAAGCCGCTCGCCGGAGCGATGGTCATGGCGCGCATGCAGCATCAGCCAACGATGGATGTGCCTCTCATCGCCTTCCCGGTTCAGACCGGACCGGATGGCGAGGCGCGGATCGAAGGGTTGCTTCCCGGGGCGTGGATCGTGTTCGTCTCGGCCAACGGACACGCACAGAAAAGCGTCACGGTGACGAATACGGAAGTCGCCTACGCTGATCTCGAGGTCACGAGCGGCCTCGCGATCACAGGCGTCGTGATGCGGACCTTCGGAGCGCCCGTTCCCGACGCGAAGGTGACGTGCATCCTGCCCGGCCCGGATGGCGTGCCCTACGTTAGGCTTGCGTTCACAGGCAGCGACGGATCCTTCGACCTTCGCGCTCGCGTCCCCTCGCGCTCCACCATTCTCTGTGGGGTGACTTCCTTCAGCGGCGCGCAGGGATATCGAGTCGTGGCCGGTGAACCAGCCCGGCTTGTGTTGCCCTCGAACCCCGCCTGGGTACGGATCACGTCTCTCCCCGCAATGGACCGATTCAGCGCGCTCTGGCTGGTTTCGCGCGACGGCAGAGTGATCGACGTCTCCCCCTATGTGCCGAGACTTCCTGGGGCGGTCACACTCACGATCCCTTGGCTGGCTCCCGATGCCTGGAAGCTGGTTCGTGTCTCGTCACCGTCGGATTGGATGGCGCTCATCACAGGCGGGGGTGCGCTTACACCGATCGTGGACCTGACGTTGAAGCCTGATGAGAGAAAAACTGTGGCCGTCGCGAGATTGTGACCAGGTCCGTCATGTCGAGATGATCGGGGAGAATCAGTTCGTCCTCGTCAGCGGGGAGCCCGACAATGACCAGTCAAGAATGCTCGTTCGCATCGGTGCAGAGGCACGAGCATTCGCTGATCCTGCCGGCGCAAGCTAGCGCCTGCCGTGGGAAACGCTGGTTGTGCGACTGCCGGCAGCGCGACGCGCTCATCGAACTCGGCTCATACAACCCGTGATGATCGTCGACCCCGGCAGGGGTCGCGGAGGACTTGGCGATCCGCCTCCGAATGCGAACCGGTACGCGACCCTTTCAGGGTCGATCTCCATTGCCGACGCAGTCCGGTGGTCGCTCGCTTCGCTCTCACCACCGGCCTCCGTACGCGCCGCCTCCAGCGGCTACGAATCCTGATTGGATTCAACCTCACGTCATCACCCCGGCCGGGGCGCACAGCGCCGCTCCCTTACGCTTCTGATGACACGACTGTTGCTTGCACTAGGGCGCCCCCTCATCCGCCTTCGGCACCTTCTCCCCCGTGCGCGGGGGAGAAGGCTCTCGATGGGGAGGTGCGGCGCGACTTAGACGTGTTTCGCTCTCGGGAAGACCAGACATCGAGACCCTTCTCCCCTCCGCAGAGGGGAGAAGGTGGTGTGCCGAGCATGTTCGACAGCTCGGAAGTGAAAGTCTTCTACCCAACCTGATGGAGGTGAAGGGTTAGCGAAGCGCAAGGAGGAAGCCGTGAGGCCAGTCTGAAAGAAG
>JANMSA010000122.1:0-1707 GCA_031388865.1 Acidobacteriota bacterium
GCTGCTGGCGCTTACCGACGGAGAAGGTCGGTACGTGCTGGCCAGTCCGCTCGGCGAAGCGCGTGTCACGGCGAGAAAGATTGATTCCGGAGACACCGCAGGCGCGTCCGCCACGCTGACAACGGCCGGCGCGGTTTCCACGCTGCCGGTCGCACTGGGCGCCACGCCCCCCCTGGTTGTCGCCGTCGCTCCGGCCAACGGCACCGCCGCCGTGCCGCTGTCGAGCGCGGTGCGAATCACTTTTTCGGAGCCGGTCGATCCGGCCAGCATCACTCCTGATGTCTTCGTCATCTTCGAAGGCGCAGCCGCGACGGCCGGGAACTTCTCGTTGGGGCCCGGCAACACCGTTCTGACGTTCCGTCCGACGGGGCTGTTGCGCTCGCAGGCGATCTACCAGGTCAGGGTCGCGGGAACGATCAGAGACCTTGCCGGCAATCCGATCGGGACGCCGTTCCTGTCGCAGTTCTCGACGGTCGACCTGACGCCCCCGCCTCCACCCGCAGCGGGCGCAATTTCGGCCACCATTCCCGATTCGAATGGCACGTTCACGATTACCGGCAGCCAGGGCACGGCCGATCCTGGCGGTCTCGTACTGGTCCGAAATCTCCGCTCGGGCGCGACGACCACGCTGTCGCCGAACGCGAATGGCAGCTTCAGTGGGACGATCGCCGCGTTGCGGACTGACCGCATCGAGATCACGATCAGCGATGCGGCGGGCAACAAGACGACGATGCCGCTTCCGGCGTTCAGAAACGCGGACGGCAGCGTGGTGGTGGGGGAGTCCGGCGGTCGGGTTGAAGGGGCGGGCGGCGTCTTCGTTGACGTGCCGCCCGGCGCGCTGCCGGACGGGACTGTGGTGAAAGTCCAGCCTCTGCTCGAAATCGACCTAGTGCTGCCTGCGCCGGCACAGTTTCCGTTCATCGGTGGTGTGCGACTCGATCTGGGTGGCGTGACGCCGCGCGAGGCGCTGGATGTGGGGATTCCCGCGCCTTCGGCGGCCAGCACTCAGGACCAGGTGCTCGTCGTACGTCCTCTCCAGCTTCGCACGCGCGCCGCCTGGACACTGGTGGATCGAGCGCACCTCAAGAACGGGCGCTACGAGACGGCGTCTCCTCCCTTCGTCGGCGTCGCCGGTGAAGGGTCCTACTCATTCCTCAGCACGCAGGGCTCGTGCATCAGTTACGTGACGATCCGGTACCAGCTCGAGTTTCATCTGGTGGTCGTCCCGTTCGGGCTCCCCTTCGTATTCCCCGTGACGACCGCGGAGACGATGACGCTTCCGGCCTTCTGCGATTCGACCTTGAACATCGAGGTGCTCGACCCGGATACGAATCAGATCATCCGGCAGATTACCGAGCGCGCGCCGGCCGCCCGCGACGACATCGTGGATTCGTCGCAGGTCGCGACGACCGATCGCATACCGCCGACGATCATCGGGTCGAACAACCTCAGTACGTATCGCGCCGACCAGGTCGAGCTGCGGTTCTCCGAACCGATGAATGCCGGCTCGGTGATCGCCGCTTTTGTCGTAGAGGACAGCGACGGCATCAGGATCGACGGCACCGTCGAAGTGCGGGAAGGGTTGACGCTCGGGGTGTTCCGACCAGTAGCTCCGTTCCGGCTTGGGGAGCAGTACTCCGTCGCCATCTTTGGAGCGACCGATCGGGCCGGAAACTTCCTCGAGGGGCAGCAGATCACGTTCACGCC
>JANMSA010000135.1:0-2598 GCA_031388865.1 Acidobacteriota bacterium
CGCTCTGCCCATGCGGCAAGGAGCGCTGGCTTCGTCGGGAAGTAATCGTAGACCGAAGCGGCGGCCACTCCGGCGCGCTTGACCACGGCGGGTACCGTCACAGCTTTCAGCCCCTGTTGGTACGCGATCGATTGAGTGGCATCCAGAAGCGCACTTACGAGTGCTTTGCTGCGTGCCTGCCGAGGTGCTTTTCGGGGAGTGCGCGACTTCGCCATGCCTTCGCATGGCTAGGCCATGAGCCCCTAGAGGTCCAGGCAAGTCGCCCTGGCCTCGATCGTAGTCGCGCTTCTTTGCATTCGCTCTGGCTCATCGATCCACAAACGCGGCATGCTCACGCGCTTAGCACTACTGCGGGGTTGTGCGCCTGGGCGCTCCCCCCAATTGCCGACGCGGCACGGCGAGAACCCACCCGCCCCACGCCCGCGCGCTGAAGGCGTGCCTGACGTTGGGTATCGCGTCATTTCGCACAGTCGGATTGAACAGGGAGATCGGGAGGTCGGGAGTTGTTGGGGTGGTGAGGCGTGAGACGCCGAAGGGCATTCTTGAGAAAGAGGACGTTGAAGTTCACCAAGAGGCCGACGGGTAGGCGGGCGAGCCGCAGGTAGGTCACCACTTGTGCTTCATGAATCGGGAGCAGCCGTTCGACCGCCTTCAATTCGACGAGGACGCGATCCTCAACGACAACGTCGAGGCGATAGCCGCATTCCACAAAGAGGTTCTTGTACTGAATGGGCAGCGGGTGTTGGCGGACGAACCGAAGACCTCGCAGCCCGAGTTCGGCACAGAAACACGCCTCGTACGCCGATTCGAGGAGCCCAGGGCCCAAGCAGCGATGGACCTCGATGAGCGCTCCGATGACCGCGTCGGTGCCGTATTCAAATCTCCCGATCTCCCGATCTCCCTGTTCCACCTCCGTGCTTCGGCCATCGCGCGTCGAAAGTTGCCGGCAGAAATGAGGGGGTGCATCAGATGCGTGACGCGGCGGTCGAAAACTTTTCCATTCCCGATCGATGCATGCAGTCTGCATCGGCATGGATGATCTGCTGGATCCGGAAGGGCAAGCGCGGCTCAACCGATACTTCGACACGCTCGGATTGCACCTGAACCCGCAAGGACGTGCATCGTTCGCGACGTATGCGGTGGGCATCCTCGGAGACGGAGAGCGAAAGAGCGTGGAGCCGATGGCTGCTCGCTTCACCTGCGATCCGAAGAGCACGCAGCGCGAGCACGATCGGCTTCTTTACTTTCTGCGCACCATGCCGTGGTCGGATACCGACGTGCGGTGGGAGGCCGCGAAAACGGGCCTATGCGCGATGGAGTCGCGCGGGCCGATCACAAGCTGGATCCTCGATGACACCGGCTTTCTCAAGCAAGGACGTCACTCGGTCGGCGTGCAGAGACAGTACACGGGCTCGGCAGGCAAGATCGCCAACTGTCAGCTCGGCGTGAGCTTGACCGTCGCAAATAGGTTCGAGCAGCTTCCGATCGACATGCAGCTCTACCTTCCGAAATCGTGGACGGAGTCTCCCTCGTTGCGAAAGAAAGCGCACATCCCCGACGTCTTGGAGTTTCGAACGAAGCACGAGATCGCGATGGACATGGTGGACCAAGCGCTCGCGCAAGGCGTTCCACGTGGCGTGATGTTGATGGACGCGTGGTACGGAACGCACACGAAATTGCGTCAGCACTTAAGCGACAGCGGTCTCCTCTACGCCGTCGGCATCAACAGCAACACGCCGCTCTTTCTGGTCGACCCACGTGGGATCCGCAAGACGTGCACGACCGCCGAGAGGTACGCCGAGGCACTCGACCGTAAGAAGTTTCGCCGAATTCGCTGGCGCGACGGAACGGGAAAGAAAACTCGAATCGTTCTTCCACCTCACGCGCGTAGCCATCGACTATGGCACGGAAGAGGAGTCTGATTTGCGGGAAGAATGGTTGGTCGTCGAATGGCCGAAGGAAGAAGCGCGCCCTTCGAAGTACTCGCTTTCCACATTGCCGGCCTCCATGAGCAAGAAGCAGATCGTCGCCACGCTTCAAGAACGATGGCGCACGGAGCGCGCCTACGAAGATCTCAAAGGGGAACTTGGACTCGACCACTTCGAAGGTCGCTCGTATCCCGGGTGGAATCATCACGTGTCCGTTGTGCTTTGCTGTTACGCCTTCGTCGTAGCGGAGCGTATTCGGGCTTTTCCCCCCTCGCAGACCTGGCAAAGTCGTCCCGCAGCGTTCCCGCGCGCGGCCTGAGCGCCACTTCGCCGACTCCTTCATTACCGTGCGGCTCGCCATCGCGCGTAGGGTCGCGCACTGGGTGCCGCGCTGTCCGTTGTGTCACCGCGAAAACGTAGCGCTCGTTCCGCAAGCCGGCGCGGGGTGGGTGGGCTCTCGACGTCCACGACGCGTCGCGAGGGGAGCGCAGGCGGACGCCCCATGACGTGCGACCCCGCAGTAGTGCTAGGTGGCTCTCAACCGCCGCTCGTGAGCGGCACACATCACAGCCGCTTCCAGCGGCTCACGCTCTGAAACCCCCCGGCTTTGCCGGGGGATGTTTAATCAGGTTCGTTGCGCGCGGCGCAAAAGCGGGCCCGGAATCGCGAC
>JANMSA010000145.1:0-4551 GCA_031388865.1 Acidobacteriota bacterium
ACCGCTCGTGACGCGGCAGGCGGATTTTCTTTCGAACGAGGTGGGCTCTTATGTTGCCCGGCTCCGCACATGCGACGGCACCGTGAAAGACCAGCCCGTGACGCTCCTTTCAGGAGGACCGATTCCGCTTGTGCGGTTCGATCCGTGAGGCACGCCGCAGGACGGGTGCTCAGAGCACCTGCGCCAGCGCCACGATGAGCGATCCGAAGGTCAGCACCATGGTCGTGGCGATCATGCCGCCCGCGACGACGATGCTCTTCCAGAGCGCTTTCGCACCGCCCTGCCCGTAGTAGCGCAGAATCGCGAAGTACCGATAGACGCATGCGATCGCCATCGTCACGACGGACATCACCGCGTTGAACCAGCCGACGCCCATCCCCCACGACGGCGTATAACGGCCACATCGCCGGCGACAGCAGAAACGGCCGCCCCCGCAGAATCTGTGGGTGATCTCCGATTGAAGCAACAGTAGTCGCTGTGGGAGATGCGGGAAACGCGGCGGTCGTGAGGGCGGCGTTTTCCGCATCTTCACAGCGAGCATCCCGCCCCTGGTCTGGCAAGATGGGGTTGTCTAGAACTCATCGAGCCGGAGAGACGGGATGCTCCTCAAGACTATCCTCAACCTGGTGGAAAAGCACGCCGGGTTCGTGTACGAGCGAATCACGCTGGTTGCCGCGGCTTGCGGCAATCAGATCGATGTCGAAGTTCGTTGTCGTCGACGCTCTCGGCCGGTCTGTTCGGGATGTTCGAGGCGGGGGCCGCGATACGACACCCTGACGCGGCGTCGGTTCCAGTACGTTCCGCTCTGGGGAATTCCGGTGTTCTTCGTGTATGCGATGCGGCGGGTGAACTGTCGTCGTTGCGGCGTGCGTTCGTCGGAAGCGTCCTATCCATCTGAGTTTACCGGCGGGACGGAGGTCGACCTCCGCGTTATGCCCGCACGCTCTGCATCCAGCCGCATCGTGTCCAGCGGGCTTCGCACTCCCCGGCCGCCGAATTGGTTCAGCCGTGGCCGAGGAGTTCCTGGATGGTGCGGATGTCGTAGGCATCCTCCAGCTCCCGCCGTGCCGGGCGCAGGAGGCCCCCTCGGTCGGTTTACGCGCCGCGGCGCCCTTTCAGGATCTTCACGAAGCTGCGCGACCGCAGCTCATCCAGCGTCAGCCCTGTCGCCAGCGTCTCCTCTTCTGTGAGCGCGCCGCTGTTCAGGCCGCGCAGGAAATAGTTGAGCAGGCCCTGGCCGGTCGCGGCGTCGTCGAAGACGTCACCGACCAGGGTAGCCTGGCCTGCTTTGTCCATGAAGTTGCGGAGGCGCTGCGTGGCGGCGTCCAGGCTCTCGAGGAAGAACGCATAGACCGCGGCGTACCGTGTCGGGAGCTGCGCGGGATGCAGATCCCACCCCTGATAGTAGGCGTGTACGAGCGAGTGGCGAACGTGATCGACGTGCAGCTTCCATGCGCGATGGATGGTCTCGCGGTCGCCGATCGGGAGGATGTTCGTCGCGCCGTCGGAGAGCCACAGGCCCGTGCCCGAATACGCGACCTGCATCATGTGCCGCGCAAAATCGCACGAGGGATGATCCATGCGCTGCTCGGCCGCGGTGATGTTGCAGCTGGCCGTGTAGTCGTAGGTGCCGAAATGCGCCGCCACCGCGCGCCCGCGGGCGGCGTCGAGGAATTGGGGCAGATTGGATTCGCCGCGCGCACTGAGGATCGACTGGGTCGTCTCGATCATGAACTCCAGTCGCAGCGTGCCGTCTGCCAGACCCAGGCGCGGCTCCAGCGCGTCGAAGACGTCGCACAGAAGCGTGACCTGCTCCGGCAGCTGAATCTTGGGCAGCGTCACCACGAAGTTCTCCGGCACGCGTCCGCCCATCGTCGTGAGCACGATGTCCAGCGTGCGGATGGAACGCTGCATCAGCTCCGGAGTGAACGGCTTCACGCGGATGCCGATGAACGGCGGCAGCGTGCCCTGGTCCATCCCCTTCAGAAACTCGCCAGCGACGATCTCCGCATGCCGGTCCTCTTCCTCATCCGGACGGTTGCCGTAACCGTCTTCGAAGTCGACGCGGAAATCTTCGACAGGCTCCCGGCCGAGCTTCTCCACGATGCGCTGCCAGATCGTCTCCGCGTGCATCTCCGGCAGCCCTGCCGCTCGCGAGAAAACGAACGGATCGACGCCATGCTCATCGAGGACCTGCGCAGCCTTGTCGCCGAGCTTGCGCACGGTGTCGCTCTTGAACAGATGTGCGCCGCCGTAAACGGTGTGCACCGGCTGGCGCTCGCCCGCATCGCCGGGAAATCGCTTCATGAAGGGGACGAGCGCCGCTTCGAGGGGAGCTGCTAACGCGGTGGCTTCCTGTTGGGTGAGTGTCGTTTTCATAGGTGTGGAGTCTCACAGTCTCATAGGCTCACAGTCTCACAGTTGGTCATTGCCACGGCGTCTCTATGAGACTGTGAACCTGTGAGACTGCCTCTCTTCAGTGCCGCCGGATGATGTGCGCCGCGACCCAGCCAACGAGGGTCAGCACGGCCAGCACGATCCAGTTGTGCGGATGTCCGTACGTCGTCGTGGGGAAGTGGTTGCTGATCATGATCAACACGACCGGAATGACCATATAGGTGTTGTGCTTCGAACGGAACTTCGCACGATCGGCCAGCGCCTGATCGGGCTCCCGCCCCTCCCGCACCGCCGCGACCATCTTCTTCTGCGCGGGGATGATGCGCATCCAGACGTTCGCGGCCATGAGCGTGCCGAGCACCGCGCCCACATGCATGAACGCCGCGCGCGGGCTCATCACCTGCGGAAGCCACCATGCCAGCGCGACGATCAGCACATAGGAGATGGCGATAGCCACCGGCTCGAGCTTCGCCAGAGGCGAGAGCCAGAGCAGGTCGTACACGATCCAGCCCACGATCATCGATCCGAGGCCGATCATCGCCGCCACCTGGAACGACGGCTTGCCCGGCTCACCGTCGACCAGGAGGCCGCCCATGTAATAGACCAGACCGAGGAGCAGGAAGCCGCTGGCCCAGGTGATGGCGGCTTCCCAGCGAAACCAGTGCAACGTGTGCGACGGCGACGGCTTTTTCTCCTTGCCGACGACATAAAACCCGCCGCTGTGGACCATCCACACCTGATCGGGATCCGTGGTGTGAAAGCGCCGGTCCAGCCAGGTGAAGTAATACGTCGCGCCCACCCACAGGATGCCCGCGAACACGTGCACCCAGCGGAAGATGAGGTTCAGCCACTCTTGTGTCGCGTAGTTCATTCGTTCCTTGCTCGAGTCTTCGAGTCTTCGAGTCTTCGAGTCTTCGAGTCTTCGAGGAGATAAATCCGGGGACCGGGTTCTGGTTCTAACTCGAAGACTCGAAGACTTGAAGACTTGAAGACTGGCTACTCGTAGACCCGAAGACTCGTAGACTTAACTCGAAGACCGCCTGCCAGCGTACTCCGTCAGCCTCATCAGAATCTCCTCATTCGTCGCCGGCAGCCGCAGCTTCGCCGGCTCTCCGTTGGACACGAAACCGAGGGCGTGTTTGACCGCGCACCAGATCGAGATCGCGGTCAGGAGAGGCGGTTCGCCTACCGCTTTGCTGCCCCCGATGTTCACCGGATTCTCCACGTCGATCCAGTCGAGCGAGAACTGTTCGGGGAGGTCGTGGATGTTCGGGATCTTGTACGTCGTCGGCGAATGCGAAAGCAGCTCTCCACTCGGCGCGTACCGCAGATCCTCGGTCGTCACCCACCCCATCCCCTGCACGAATCCACCCACGCACTGACCGCGGTCCACGCCCGGGTTCAGCGGCCTGCCGATATCCAGGAGCACATCCGCGCGGAGCACCTTCAGCTCGCCGGTGAAGCGGTCGATCCGCACCTCCGAACAGGCCGTGGCCATCGTGAAATAGAGGAACGGGTGGCCGCGCCCGGAGGTCCAGTCCCAGTCGATGCGCTCGGTGGCGTAGAAGCCTCTCTCGCCGAGCGGGAGGCGCTCCATGTAAGCCTTGCGGACGAGCTCTTCGAACGAGAGCGTGCCGCTGTGCTTCTGCTCTACCGAGTCCAGGCGTGCGCGAATGCGGCGGCACGCGTCGACCGCGGCCTTGCCGTTGAGATCCGCGCCGGACGAAGCCGCGGTGGCCGAGGTGTTGTTGTTCTTCTCCGTGGACGTGGCCATCACCTGCACGCGCTCGATGGACACGCGCAGCTCATCGGCGACGAGCTGGCGCATCTTCGTGTTCACGCCCTGCCCCATCTCCGTGGCGCCGGTGGACACCTGCACGCTGCCGTCGAGGTAGACGTTCACCAGCGCGTTGGCCTGGTTGAGGAACTTCGTATTGAACGAGATCCCGAATTTCACGGCCGTCATCGACAGCCCCTTGAGGTGCGTTTCGGACTGGGCGTTGAACTCGCGCACGGCCTGCATGCGCG
Source organism: Acidobacteriota bacterium (assembly GCA_031388865.1). Classification (GTDB taxonomy): domain Bacteria; phylum Acidobacteriota; class Thermoanaerobaculia; order Gp7-AA8; family Gp7-AA8; genus QHVT01. Next base: position 4,426 of record JANMSA010000145.1, read on the forward strand.
CCTGGTAGTCGCAGCGCTCGGAGAGCTCTGTGAAGAGCCGCGGCAGAGTGTTGTGCTCGAGCACCTGCTCGTACGGCGTGGTGTTGCGCGTCTCGACGCCGTAGCAGTTCAGGCGGCGCACTTCGA